>CAMZJG010000040.1 GCA_947307505.1 uncultured Clostridia bacterium
GCCGTCCCTATGTGATGGGTTTGTTGTTTTGCCTGTCTCAGGCCGTGGGTTCCAGGTCCAGGGTGATCCGGTCCCCCGCGGGAGGCGTCCAGATGAGACGTACCGCGTCCACGGTATCGAAGTCCCCGGTGAAGCTGCGGTCCAGGGTGAATACCCGCTCTCCGGTCTCCCGGTCGTAGTACCCCCCGGACCCGCCGCCGGAGCTGACCGTGATCTCCTTTCCTCCGGAGAGGACGCAGACCTGGAAGGGTGAGAGCGTCATATCCTCATAGCCGACGGACTCCGTGAGCGGGGAGCCCACGGCCCAGGCCCGCAGGCGGCCCTCCCCCTCCGCGCCCCGGAGGTACAGGCTCCTGATCTCCAGGCGGTAGACCCCGTTATCTGCGGCATAGTCCGTCTCCGTGGGGGGCGTGTTTTTGAACAGGTTATCCTGCAGCTCCTTCCGGGACTCCGCCTGACGCTCCGGGTCCACCGTCCGCTTCCTGGGCTCCTGGGGGGTGATCTGGGGCAGCTTCCCCAGTTGCTTCATATCCAGGGGGATGGTCAGGACCGTATCCCCGCTGCGGATGATGAGGGTCTCCGCCTTCTGCGTACACTCTGCCGCGAAGGTCAGGATCCCCTCCGCCGCGCCGCCGTAGCATACCCCCACCGCCACCGGCACGCCCTTGGCGTCCAGGGCCTCAAAGGCAAGGCTTCCGCCCAGGTCCACGGTGATTCCCATGGCGTTTTCCAGGCCTTTGGGCTGCCCCTGGGACTTCAGCTGCAGCTCCGTGGTATACCCGTCTGTCCAGATCCCGTCCAGGGCCAGGGTGAGGTCTGTCCCCTCCGCCTTCAGCTCCGGGTGGACCGGCGTATGGTCCCCATACAGCCATTCCCTTGCCGCCTCCAGAGGGGAGAGCTCCGCGTCCGTTACCAGGCGCTCACGGGGGATCGGCCTCGTCTCTGCCGGATACTCTGCCCCGTCCAGGCGCAGGGCCCGCACCTCCCGGATGTCTGTGGGCTCGCTGAACACGATGGACAGGTTCCAAATCCCCTGACCAGTCCCCGCGGTCTGGACGACCGCCCGGGTGGTCAGGCCGGTCATGTCCTTCTCCTCCCCGTTCCGGTACAGGAGCTGCAGACTCCCCTGCCACTGCTGATAAATGACAGGTTCTTCCGGTTCAGGGGCGTTCTCCTCCGTCATCCCGGCGATATTCTTCAGGAAGTTTGCCCGGAGGCCAAAGGGAGAAAGGACCATATCCGTATAGATGTATTCCGTGTCCGCGTCCCCCTGCCGCCGGGCCAGCTTCGTCAGCGCGGGCTTCAGTTCCGCCTCCGCCTCCAGGTAGCCCGGCGAGAATTGTTCCCCGGTCTCCCGGTTCTTCAGGCCGAACAGGCGGACGGAGATGCGGCCCCGGCTGGTGGGTCCGTTGTTGGCCCAGACGTAGGTACGCCGGGCGGGATCCGTTTCCCCCATATCCAGCTCTTCGCCGCCGCTGGCGCCGAGTCTCACGGGATGGCCCTCCTTTGTCTTGGCCCGGATAATGTCGTCCGGGATCCACCCTTCCATACTGCCTCCGTCCAGCCGCTCCACGCTGTACACCAGGATGATGGTATACCCGTCCGTCACCGCCTCATGGAGGGTGAGGCGCAGGCTGTCGTTCTCCGTGGTTACCGCAATATGGTTCACATACTCTTCAATGGTTTCAAATTCCTCCGGGAACAACCGCTCCAGGAAGCCCGTCTCCCTGGCCGCCACTCCCAGCAGGGCCAGGAGGGCCAGCACCGCCGCCAGGATCAGGGCGGTGCGAAGGGGGCGGCTGAGCTTCTTCTTCGCTGCCGGGGTCAGGACGGGCTCAATGAGCGTCTCCTCCGTCCGGCCCACGGACTCCATCAGTTCCATTGCCGTCATAAGTCGATCCCCTCCTTCTGCAGATGATCCCGCAGGCTTTCCCGAAGCTTACCCAATTTTCTGTGTACCGCGCTCACGGAAAGCCCGGTCTGTTTTGCCAAAGACTCCAGGGTCTCCACGCCCCAGTACCGCCGCAGGAACAGCTCCCGGTCCCGGTCCGGCAGGCTCCGGAGAAAGGCATTCATCGCCCGGTCCAGCTCCCGGGACTGCACCTCATCCTCCAGGCTTTTCCCGGAGACGATCTCCCCCAGCTCCTCCAGAGCCAGGGCGGTCTCGCCGCCGTACCGCTTTCCCGCGTGATCCCGGCGCCATCGGTCCAGGGCCAGATTCCGGGTGATCTTCCCCAGGAAGGCCCCCAGACGGGAGGGGCGCTGGGGCGGCATGGTGTTCCAGGCCCGGAGCCAGGTATCCGAAACGCACTCCTCCCCGTCCTCCGGGATCTCCAGGATCCGCAGGGCCACGCTTCGGCACAGGGAGCCGTATTTCCGGTCCGATTCATCGATGGCCCGCTCATTCCGGTCCCAATAGAGCTGTACGATCTCGGTATCTTCCATGGCCGCGCCTCCTTTCACCCATTAAGACGGGATCCTGCGGGGTTTTTTCTGCTTTTTCGCGGAAAACAAAGCGAAATCGGCGCCGCCTCATTGAGGCAGCGCCGAAACAGATACCGGAATTACTCCGCTTCCTTCTCCACGGGGGACTCGGGGGCGTTCTTCCTCACGCTCTCGATGCCGTTGAGGCAGGTGTCCTTGGTCTTGTAGCCCTGGGAGGCCAGGATGATCTCCCCGTTCCGGGCTTTCAGGCGGAAACGGAACTTGCCGCCCTTGTCCTCGAAGATCTCGAACTTGGGGTGCTTGACCTTCTCGAAGCCCTCGACGGTCTGGTCCTCCACGCCGCCCGCGCAGCAGCGGCGGACGCTCTCGATCCCGTCCTTGCAGGAAGTTTCGCTCTTGTACTTTTCGCTGGTGCCGATGACCTGTCCGTTGGTGGCCAGCAGATTGAAGTGGAAGCCGGCGTCGGACGCCTTGATCACAAACTTGCCCATGATGTATCCTCCTTATATTTTTCTACAGCGCCTTTACTGTGCATTCGTTTCAGCGGCGATCGTCCGCCGGAAAATCGGGGATGCCGTCCCCATCCAGATCCGGCGGCATGCCGGGTCCGCCGCCCATGGGCCCAGGGTGATCCCCATCCCCGTCCGGAGCCGGACGGACGCCGGAGCCGTACAGCTCCCGGCCCTGGATCCCCAGCGTGCTCCTCTGCTTTTCGATGATCGAGGAGAGGAATTTCCGCACCCGCTCGCAATCCTTGATATTCTTCAGCTCCAGCTTGGGGTTGGAGGAATCGCTGCTCATGAGGGTGATGGTCCCCACGCCCAGAAGCTTCTGCCCCAGGGTACGGGTGGACTTCACATCCAGCACCCGATACAGCAGAAGCTCGTTGGTCTCGCTGCGAAAAAGGCCGGTCTGCACATAGAGCCGATCCTCGTCCACCCGATAGCGGGTGAAGGACAAGGGCATACCCATGATGTGCTTCCGGTCGCTCCACAGGATGGGCTTCTCCTGAAGCATTTCCCGATATGCTTTATATTTCGCCATATGCAGCCCTCTCTTTTCTGTTTTTATATAGTATATCGCCGACGCGGCGGCCTTGTCAATCGCAATCTGTTCCTGTCGGTCCCGGCTGATTGACTTTCCGCCGGGGAGCGAATATAATGGAGAAAATATTACGGTTTCATGTTTATTCGGGAGGTATTTATGTCCGTTCTGGATGCTTCCGTCCCTGTCTTCCGCTTCTTTGAGGAGATCAGCGCCATCCCCCGCCCCTCCCGGGGAGAGGACGCAATCAACGATTATCTGGAGGCCTTTGCCGCCGCCCGGGGCCTTCCCTGCCGCCGGGACGAATCGAAGAATCTGCTCATCACCAGGCCCGCCTCCCCGGGACGGGAGAATGAGCCTCCCATCCTGCTCCAGAGCCATTCGGACATGGTCTATCTGGATCCCCCGGCGCCTCTGAAGCTCCGGGTGGAGGAGGGCTGGGTCAGCGCCGAAGACAGCACCCTGGGCGCGGACGACGGGGCCGGCACGGCCCTGATGCTGGCTCTGCTGGACGATCCGGAGCTGTCCCATCCGCCCCTGGAGTGTCTCTTCACCGCCGCCGAAGAGGTGGGGCTGGAGGGAGCCAGGAATCTGCGGAGAGACATGTTCACTGCGAAGCGTATGGTGAACCTGGACGGCATGGGGGAAACGGAGACCTGCGTCACCTCCAGCGGCGGCCGCCGGATGATCCTCCATTTTCCCGTATCCTTCTCCGAATCCCTGCTGCCCTGCTATTTCCTCACCCTGGGCGGCCTTCTGGGCGGCCACTCCGGCGCGGAGATCGGAAAGGGCCGGGCCAATTCCATCCAGATGGGCTTCCGCGTCCTGTATCGTCTCCTGGAGCGGGGCGCGGATATCCGCATCGTCCGCATCGCCGCGGGCAGCCGGGAAAACGCCATTCCTTCGGATTTCCGGGTCTTCTTCGCCTCCTCCGCTCCCCTGAACCTGCTGGAGGCAGCCGCGCGCCAGGTGCTGGAGGAGCAGCGGGCGCTGTACAAAGCCGAGCCGGATATCTACCTGACCCTGGAGGAAACGGAACGGGTGAACGCCGCCATGATCCCGGAGGACAGCGGCGCCCTCATCAGCATGGGCTATCTTCTTCCCACCGGGCCCCAGGTCCCCTCTCCGGAGCTGGGCATCCCTCTGGTTTCCCTGAACCTGGGCGTCCTGGAGCAGACAGAGACCGAAGTGCAGTTCCGCATGAACATCCGCAGCCCCCTGCAGGGACAGCGGGACGAGGTCTCCCGGCAGGTGGAGGCCGTCAGCTCCATCTTCGGCGGTTTCCTCTCCCTGGAGTCGGATTACCCCGGCTGGCCCTATCGGCCGGATTCTCCCCTGCGGGAGACCCTGCGCCGGGTGCTGGCGGAGGAGGGAAAGGAGCTGAAGGAGCTCTCCCTCCACGTGGGTCTGGAGGCCGGGATCTTCAGCAGCCTCTGCCCGGAGATGGACATCATCACCTACGGTCCCATCGAGGAGGACTGCCACACCCGCCGGGAGCGGATGGACCTGGAAAGCCTGCGCCGCGGCTACGGCGTCCTGGCCCGGCTCCTGGCCCTGATCTGAACGATAAGCAAAAAACGAAATATCATGGATTGCGTGCAAGAGGAAAGGAGACATCATTATGTTCCGCAAGATCCCGTACGTCCCCGCAGAGCTCAAGGTCGTGGACGAGCTGCCCGGCATGTTCGGCCGCCCCGCCACCCCCCTGAGGAATTTCCCCGTCACCCCCAGAGAAAACATGATGGCCCTGTACTACGAGAAGCATCCCTTCTGGATGCCCGTCTCCAACGAGGGCAAAATGATCGGCTCCGCCCTGTACAGCGATAACCTGGGCCGGGGTATGGGACACGACAACACCGACAGCTTCGGCATCGAGTGGGAGTACATCGCCACCGTGGGCGGGTCCATCGTCCGGCCCGGCGAACCCCTGCTGGCAGACGTGAACGAGTGGAAGGAAAAGATCCATTTCCCGGATATCGATACCTGGGACTGGGCCAGCGAAGCGGAAAAGGTGAAGCTGGACGGCCGCTTCCCCTACCAGATCTCCCTGGTGAACGGCTTCTGGTTCGAGCGGCTCATCTCCTTCATGGACTTCGCTCCCGCCGCCATGGCCCTGGTGGACGAGGATCAGGAGGAGGCGATCCTGGAGCTCTTCCAGGCCAGCACCGATTTTGCCTGCAAGGTCATCGACAAGCTCTGCGAGAACTACCCCATGCTGGACGGCTTCAACATCCACGACGACTGGGGCTCCCAGAAGGCCCCCTTCTTCTCCGACGAGATCGCCTACAAGTTCTTCGTCCCCTTCATGAAGCAGCTCACCGGCCATATCCACAAGTGGGGCCGCTACGCCACCCTCCACTCCTGCGGCCACGGGGAAGACCGGGTCCAGTGCTTCATCGACGGCGGCTTCGACGAATGGGATCCCCAGGTCATGAACGACATCCACGCCCTGTACGACCATTACGGGGACAAGATCGTTTTCGGCGTCTGGCCGGACAAGTTCGATCCTGAGACCGCCACGGAGGAGGAGCAGCGGGAGGCCGCCCGGGCCTTCGTCAAGCAGTTCAACCAGCCGGGCAAGCCCGCCATCCTGGGCCATTACGGCGCCTGGGCCAACACGCCGGTGTTCCTGGAGGAGGTCTATGTCGCCTCCCGGAAGCTGTACAGCGAATAAGCAGAAAATTCTGTCTGCGTCCGTGTTCGGCAAAGCCGAACACGGACGTTATTTAATTGTGCGAAATTACCGGAAAGACATTGCATTCCCAACAAGAATGAGATATAATTCATAAACTGGACTTATTTTGTAAAGCAAAAATCCCAGAATACTCCGAAAATGGGAGGCGATAGGAAAAATGGACGGAATCGACGAGATCCTGAAGGCGGAAAAGGAAGCCGAACGCATCCTGCGGGAGGCGAAGGAGGCTGCCGCCGCCGCAGAGGGCTCCGCCGAAGGATACCGCATCCGCGCCCTGGAAACAGCCCGCCGGGAGGGCGAGGAGGAGGCCGCCGCCCTGGTGAAGGCCGGGGAGGAACGGGCCGCCAGACGGCGGGAAGAGCTGAAGGCCGTTGCGGACGTGAAAAACAGCGAGCTGCGGGCCAGGGCGGAGGAAAACATGGAAAAAGCCGCCGCCTGGGTCGCCCAGGCGCTTTCCGAGGTCTGACATGGCGATCGTAAAGATGAAAAAGCTGCGGCTCGCCGCCCTGGGGAGCCAGCAGTCGGACCTGATGTACGAGCTCCAGCGCCTGGGCTGCGTGGAGCTGCGCCCCTGCGAAGCGCCGGAGGGGTACCTCACCCCGGACACCGGCGGGGACCGGGACCAGCGCATCGAGGCGCTGCAGGAGCAGAAGAAAAGGGCCGAGGCCGCCCTGAAGCTCCTGAAGCAGTACGCCTATGAAAAAACGGGCCTCTTCCCCGGCCGGGACCAGATCACGGAGGCGGACTTTTTCGCGGATATCCGGGAGGAAGCCCAGCGGGCCTGCGGGAACATCCTGGAGGCCGCGGCCACCCTGGACCAGCTCCAGGGGGAGATCTACGCCCAGCGTTCCCTGGCGGATTCCCTGGCCCTGTGGGAACCTCTCAGTCTGCCTTTGGAAACGACGGAGACCCGCCGGACCCGTATCCGCCTGGGCTCCATCCCTGCGAGCCGGGGAGCGGAAGCGCTGGAAACCGCCCTGGCTGAGGTCGGCAAGGAGATCGCCGTCGTCCCTGCGGGTACCGATCGGGACCGGGCGGGGGTCATGGTGGTCTATGCCCGGGAGCTGGAATCCGCCGTAGAGCCTGTGCTCCGGGCCTTCAGCTTCGAGCGCGCCCCCACCGGAGGACGCACCGGCAGCGCCGGGGAGAATATCGCCGCCGCCCGCAAGGCGGAGGAGAACGCCCGGCAGGACATGGACGAGGCCAAAGCCTATCTGAAGGAATGCGGCCAGTACCGCCGCCTGATCCGCCTGTACTCCGACCGGCTCACTCTGGAGCTGGACGCCGCCGCCGCGGAAGGGACCCTGCTCCATACCTCCGCCGCCTTCGCCCTGACGGGATGGGTGGACGAGCCCAGCGTGCCCGCGCTGGAAGAGCTGCTTGGCAAGTACTGCTGCGCCTGGGAGCTTTCCGATCCGGAGGAGGGGGACACGATCCCCATCAAGCTCCGGAACAACGCCTTTACGGAGCCGCTGAACATGGTCACGGAGATGTACAGTCTGCCGGACTACCGGAATGTGGACCCCAACCCCCTGATCGCCCCCTTCTTCTGCATCTTCTTCGGCATGATGTTCAACGA
>CAMZJG010000041.1 GCA_947307505.1 uncultured Clostridia bacterium
GAATTCCAGAACGCCATGGACGAGGCCCAGAAGGTCATCGACGTCAGCGGGTACAATAATGCCATCCGGGAATTCACCGGCAAAGTGCTGAACCGGTTCCCCGCCAGCCTTCTGAAGGGCCTGGTGAAGGAAGCCGCTCCCGCCCTGTGGGAGAGCGCCGGAGGCGCGGCATGAGCAGCGTTTTTTCTGCGTTCGGAACCTGGTTCCTGTCCCTGCTCCCCGCCATGCTGGCGGTGTATGCTGGCTGCGTCCTCTTTGTCCTGATCCTGGCTCTGCTGGGCTGCCGGATCCTGAGCAGGAAGGACCGATCCTGACAAGTCCATATTCAACGCAACAGGGGCCGCTCTCTGAGAAGCGGCCCCTGGTTTTTTACTTCGATGGGTTATTCCGATCCGCTGTTCTGCGTCGCCAGCTTGTACAGGGCGTTTTTGTTCATCCCCGTCTCCTGGGCTGCCTGACGCACCGCGTCCCGGAGGGAAACTCCCTCCTCCCGCAGAGTGCGGACCCGCTCCAGGGCGGCGGCCTCGTCCGGTTCTCCGCTTTCCACCGGCGCTCCGGCCACCACCAGGACGAATTCTCCCCGGGGCTGCTCCGCCCGATATCGGGCCAGAGCCTCACCCAGGACGGTGCGGACGACCTCCTCATGGAGCTTGGTCAGCTCCCGGCACAGAGCCACAGGCCGGTCTTCCCCGAAATACGCCGTCAGATCCTCCAGGGTGCTCACCAGCTTATGAGGTGCCTCGTAAAAGATCATGGTACGCTTCTCCCCCCGCAGACTCTCCAGGTGCTCCATGCGGCTCTTCCGGGTGACCGAGAGGAAACCCTCGAAGGTGAAGCGCTGGGTGGACAGGCCGGACAGGGCCAGGGCGGCGACTGCGGCGCAGGGACCGGGTACAGCCCGGACCTCCACCCCCGCTTCGGCGCACAGACGTACCAGATCCTCTCCCGGGTCGCTGATGGCGGGCATGCCCGCGTCCGTCACCAAGGCGCAGGTCTCCCCCGCCCGGATGCGCTCCAGGATCCGGTCTCCGCTGCCCCTGGAATTATGGGCATAGTAGCTCACCAGGGGCTTATGCAGATCCAGATGGTTCAGCAGCTTCAAGGTGACCCGGGTATCCTCCGCGGCGATGAAGTCCGCTTCCTCCAGCACCTCCCGGCAGCGCAGGGAGATATCCCCCAGGTTTCCGATGGGGGTGCCCACCAGATACAGTATTCCAGCCATGCTTTATTCCTCCCCCACCGGCAGGGTGGGCTCGATCTCCAATCCGGGCCTGGCCCCTTTGCGCCCCTCCAGCAGAACAGCGCAGGGGGGCTTTTTCCGTTTCTGCACCAGCCGCAGCCGCTTGGGCTCCAAGCCCGCGGCGCGCATCTCCGTCATCAGATCCGTCAGCCGCTCCGGCGGGTATACCAGGGCGAGACGCCCCCCCATCCGCAGCACCCGGGCGGCGGCGCGGCACAGCTCCCCGGGGGAACAGCTCTCCCGCCGGGCAAGATCCCGCTCCCGATCCGGCGAACCCGGGGACGGGGCCGGATAATAGGGCAGATTCCCCGCCGCCAGATCGAAGCTCTCCGCCGGGAAGAGATGATCCAGCTCCCGGATATCCCCGCAGACGGTTTCGATCTCCCAGCCGTTCAGAACGCCGTTCATCCGGGTGCGCTCCGCCGCCGCTGGCAGGATATCCACCCCGGTCACCCGCAGTCCCGGGCGGCGGCCCAGCATCTGCAGAGCCAGGGCTCCGCCGCCGCAGCCCAGATCCAGAGCCCGCTTCACGCCGCCGAAGCGCAGAAATTCCCCCAGCCAGGCGGTATCCGAGCTGAGTGGAAAAAGTCCCGGCTCCTGTATATAACGGGGGCCGCCGGGCCACAATTCCTCTGCCCCCAGGAAGCGTTCGTCCATAAAAGCGGAAAACCCGGGGCCGAAGCCCCGGGTCGTTTCCTAGTCTGCTCAGGCAGGATCGATGGCATTCACGGGGCAGTTCGCCGCGCAGGTGCCGCAGTCCACGCACTCATCGGGATTGATGGTCATCTTGCCATCCGCTTCCTTGATGCACTCCACAGGGCAGTTCTCCTTGCAGACGCCGCAGCTGACACAGACATCGGGGTTGATTTTGTAGGCCATGACAGACACCTCCAATTACAGAATGGGGCTGATTCCGCCATTGGCGGTATCGCCGGAAACAATCTTATCATATCCTCCCGAAAAAGCAACTATTATTTCAAAAATTCCTTCGGACAGCATGTCGGAAGGAGAAAGGCGGCATCCATGGGAAAGGAAGAAAATCTCGGCTGGGGTTCCCGGCAGGTCCTGAATCTGGCCGCTTCGGCGGCAGCGGAGCTGGGGCACAGCTACGTGGGAACGGAGCACATCCTTCTGGGTCTGGCCCGGGAGGACACCGGCGCGGCCGCAGGACTCCGGAGCTGCGGCTGCAATTATCCCCGTCTGCGGCAGCTGGTGACGGAAACCGTGGGAACGGGAGCTCCCTGCTCCGTCCCCGCCCAGGGCTTCACCCCGGAAGCCCGGCGATGCATCCGGATGGCCACCCTGGAAGCCGTCCGGCTGGGGCACAGGAAAATTGCCGCGGAGCATCTGCTCCTGGGCCTTCTGCGGGACGAGGACAGCACCGCCCTCCGGCTGCTGCGAAGCGCCGGAGCGGATACGGACCGCCTGTTCACCCGGGTACTGGGAACCCTGAGCCGGGAGAACGCTTCTCCCTCCCCTGCCCCCCAGCCCGGCTGCCGGAATCGCCGGGAGACCCGCACCCTGGAGCAGTACGCCCGGGATCTGACGGAGGCAGCCCGCCGGGGCGGTCTGGACCCGGTGATCGGCCGGGAAGCGGAGATGGGGCGGGTGATCCGCATCCTCTGCCGCCGGAGCAAAAACAACCCCCTGCTTATAGGGGAGCCGGGGGTGGGCAAGACCGCCGTTGCGGAGGGCCTGGCTCTGCGGATCGTCGCCGGCGAAGTGCCGGAGGAACTGCGGTCCCGCCGGGTCCTCTCCCTGGATCTGGGCAGCATGGTGGCGGGGACCAAATACCGGGGCGACTTTGAAGAACGGCTGAAGGAGGTGCTGGAAGAACTCCGGGGCGCGAAAAATGTGATCCTTTTTATCGACGAACTCCATACCCTGCTGGGGGCTGGAGCGGCGGAGGGGGCCATCGACGCCGCCAACCTGCTGAAGCCCGCCCTGGGGCGGGGAGAGCTCCAGGTCCTGGGGGCCACCACCACGGAGGAGTACCGGCGGCATGTGGAGAAGGACGCCGCTCTGGCCAGGCGGTTCCAGCCCGTGGCTGTGGAGGAGCCGGAGCGGGACGCGGCGGCGGAGATCCTTCGGGGGCTCCGGGAACGGTATGAGGCCCACCACCGGCTGAAGCTCACAGAGGAGGCCCTGCTGGCCGCGGTGGATCTGAGCATCCGGTATCTGCCGGAGCGGTACCTGCCGGACAAGGCCATCGATCTGATGGACGAGGCTTTCGCCCGGGTGCGGATGGAGGAGCCCGGAAAAACGCAGGTGGACCGGGAGGACGTGGCGGAGGCGCTCGCTGCCTGGACCGGCATCCCCGTCCGTTCCCTGACGCAGGAGGAAAGCCTGCGCTGCCTCCGGTTGGAGGAAACGCTGCGGCAGCGGGTGATCGGCCAGGACGAGGCCGTATCCGCTGTGGCCAGGGCCATCCGCCGAAACCGTACCGGTCTCCGGGATCCCCGTCGTCCCCTGGGAGTATTTCTCTTTCTGGGGCCTACGGGGGTGGGAAAAACGGAGCTCTGCCGCGCGCTGGCGGAAACGGTATTCGGGGAGGAGAAAGCCCTTTTCAAGCTGGATATGTCCGAATACAAGGAAAAGCACCGGATCAGCACCCTCCTGGGTTCCCCGCCGGGCTATATCGGCTGCGAGGACGGAGGCCGGCTCACGGACCGGGTCCGGCGCAGGCCCTGGTCCCTCATCCTCTTCGACGAGCTGGAAAAGGCCCACGAGGACATCTGGGACCTGCTGCTGCAGATCATGGAGGATGGGGTTCTCACGGATTCCCGAGGCCGTCAGGCGGACTTCAGGAATACCGTGATCGTCATGACCTCCAACCTGGGCGCACGGGGGCTTACGGGAGCCGGACCCGGTCTGGGCTTCGCCCCCGGAGACACGGCGGGAACGGAGCTTCGGGAAGCGGAGGCGCTCCGGGAGCTGCGTCAGACCTTTCGCCCGGAATTCCTGAACCGGGTGGACGAGACCCTGGTCTTTCGTTCCTTGGGACCGGAGGAAATCCGCCGGATCGCAGCGAGGATGACCGAGGAGGTCGCCGGCCGGCTGAAGGCCCTGGGGATCACCCTGGAAATCGAGGCCAGAGCCCTGGACCTTCTGGCCGGGCAAGGCTGGGACCCCGCCTTCGGCGCGCGGCCCCTGCGCCGGGCGATCCGCACCTCTCTGGAGGATCCGGCGGCCCAGCTGCTCCTGGAGGGACGTCTCCGCGCCGGAGATAAGCTGCTCCTGCGGAGAGACGGGGATACGCTGACTTTACTCCCCCAACCGGTTTCCGCCGCGACCGCGTGATTGCTCCCCCGCCGTTCTCCGGCGGGGGATTTTGCTTGCAGAAGGAGGGGAAAAGAGGTATAATAGATAGAACAAATGTTCCATTTTCGGAGGATCGCACCATGGCCTTTGCTCATCTGCATGTACACAGCGAATACAGCCTGCTGGACGGAGCCTGCCGCATCGAAAGACTGGTGCAGCGGGTCCGGGACCTTGGCCAGACCGCGGTGGCGGTGACGGACCACGGGGTGATGTACGGGGCCGTGACCTTCTATAAGGCCGCCAGGGCGGCGGGGATCCACCCGGTGATCGGCTGCGAGGTCTATGTGGCCCCCCGGGGCATGGAGGACCGGGAGCACGGGCTGGACAGTGAGGCCAGGCATCTGGTGCTCCTGTGCGAAAACGAAACGGGGTACAAAAACCTCTGCTACATGGTTTCCCAGGCCTTCCTCCGTGGCTTTTACATCAAACCCAGGGTGGACAAAGCCCTTTTGCGGGAACATCATGAGGGGCTCATCGCCCTCTCCGCCTGCCTGGCCGGGGAGATCCCCCGGCAGCTCCGGGACGGGAATTACGAGGGGGCGAAGGCCGCCGCCCTGGAGCTCAGCGGGATCTTCGGCCCGGATCACTTCTATCTGGAGCTGCAGGACCACGGCTACGCCGAACAGAAACCGGTGAACGCGGGGATCCTCCGCCTCCACCGGGACACGGGCCTGCCCCTAGTCCTCACCAATGACGCCCACTACCTCACGAAGGAGGACAGCAGCGCCCAGGACGTGCTCATGTGCATCCAGACCCAGAAGACCGTGCAGGACGCCGACCGGATGCGCTTTGAGACCCAGGAATTCTATATCAAATCCGAAGAGGAGATGCGCAGCCTTTTCCCGGATTACCCGGAGGCGGCGGACAATACCCAGCGCATAGCCGAGCGCTGTCGGATGGACTTCACCTTCGGCGAATACCATCTGCCCCAGTTCCAGCTCCCGCCGGAGGCAAAGGACGCCCGGAGTTATCTGCGCAGCCTCTGTGAGGCGGGTCTGGCGAAGCGGTATGGGGACAAGGCAGCGGAGATGCGGGCCAAGCTGGACTATGAGCTCGCCACCATCGACCAGATGGGCTTCAACGAATACTTCCTCATCGTGCAGGATTTTGTGCGGTACGCCAAGGATCAGGGCATCCCCGTGGGTCCGGGCCGCGGCAGCGCCGCAGGAAGCGTGGTGAGCTACGCTCTGGAGATCACGGACGTGGACCCGGTGAAATACAGTCTGTTCTTCGAGCGCTTCCTGAACCCGGATCGGGTGAGCATGCCGGATATCGACATCGATTTCTGCGTGGAGCGCCGCGGCGAGGTTGTTGATTATGTAAACCGAAAATACGGCAGCGACCACGTGGCCCAGATCGCCACCTTCGGCACTATGGCCGCCCGGGCGGCCATCCGGGACGTGGCCCGGGCCCTGGGCATGAGCTATGGGGACGGAGACCGGGTGGCCAAGCTGGTACCCGCCACCCTGAACATGACCCTGGCGGAGGCCCTGCGCCTCAGCAAGCCCCTGAAGGATCTGTACGACGGGGATCCCCAGGTGCAGAAGCTGGTGGATACCGCCATGGTGCTGGAGGGGATGCCCCGCCATGCCTCCACCCACGCCGCGGGCATCGTCATCACCCGGGATCCGGTCTACACCTACGTGCCTCTCTCCCGGAACGACGACGTGGTGGTGACCCAGTACCCCATGACCCAGCTGGAGGAGCTGGGCCTGCTGAAGATGGACTTCCTCGGCCTGCGGAACCTGACGGTGCTGTGGGATGCGGTGGCCCGGGTGCGGAAACGGGTCCCGGATTTCGATCTGAAGACCATCCCCGAGGATGACAAAGCCGTATATGATATGCTCACCGCGGGAAAGACCTCCGGGGTGTTCCAGATGGAGAGCAGCGGCATGACCGGAGTCTGCGTGGGGCTGAAGCCCCAGAGCATCGAGGATATCACCGCCATCATCGCCCTGTATCGTCCGGGCCCCATGGAGTCCATCCCCCGGTTCATCGACTGCAAGCAGCACCCGGAGCGCATCCGGTACAAGCATCCCCTGCTGGAGAGCATTCTCAGCGTCACCTACGGCTGCATCGTGTATCAGGAGCAGGTGATCGAGATCTTCCGGAAGCTGGCGGGCTTCTCCCTGGGCCAGGCGGACTTGATCCGCCGGGCCATGAGCAAGAAAAAGCAGAAGGAGATCGTGAAGGAACGGAAGACCTTCGTGGAGGGAGATCCGGAACGGGGCATCTGCGGCGCCGTGGCCAACGGCGTTCCCGCCCAGGTGGCGGAGGATATCTATGACGAGATCCTGGCCTTTGCCAACTACGCCTTCAACAAGGCCCATGCGGTGAGCTACGCCATCATCGCGTACCAGACCGCCTATCTGAAATACTACTACCCTCCTGAATACATGGCCGCCCTGCTTTCCAGCGTATCCGACGTGAGCGGAAAGATCGCGGAATACATTGCGGAATGCCGCGCCTCCGGGATCTCCGTCCTGCCCCCGGACATCAACGGCAGCGACGACGGCTTCACCGTTTCCGACGGCAGCATCCGCTTTGGTCTGGCGGCGGTGAAGGGCATCGGAAAGGGCTTCATCCGCAGCGTCATGGCCCGGCGGAAGGATGGCGGACCCTTTGTCTCCTTCCAGGACTTCTGCCGCCGCATGACCGGATCGGAGCTGAACAAGCGGGAGGCGGAGTGCCTCATCAAAGCCGGAGCCTTCGACTCCCTGGGCGCCAACCGGAAGCAGCTGCTCCAGGCCTATTCCCAGATCATGGACGGCATCCAGGCGGAGCAGCGGGGGAACCTGGAGGGGCAGTTTGACCTCTTCGGGGACGGGGACAGCGGCAGCCGGGACTTCGATCTGCCCCAGGTGGAGGAATTCTCCGCCGGGGAACGGATGCGGATGGAGCGGGAGGTCACGGGCCTCTACCTCTCCGGCCACCCCATGGACGACTATCGGGAGCAGGCCCGGCGGCTGAACGCCGTATCCATCGCTTCCATCCTGTCCTCCTTCGAGGGGGAGGAAAAAGGGGATTTCACCGACGGCCAGACCGTAGCCATCGCCGGGGTGGTGACCGGCATCAAAACCAAGACCACAAAAAACAACAGCCTCATGGCCTACGTCACCCTGGAGGATAACGGGGGCAGCATGGAGCTGCTGGTGTT
>CAMZJG010000042.1 GCA_947307505.1 uncultured Clostridia bacterium
CCCCTTTGATGGAGGGATAGTAGCGAAACTCCAAGCCGCCGCTGATCCAGCCGAATACGATATACCACAGGCAGAAGCCCAGCCAAAGCAAGGCAGATCGGTCCCGGCTGTCCATACGGTAAATGGAGAAGGCAGACCGCCCCGGCAGGCCGTAACCCCGGCTCTTCATGCTGTCCGCGGTCTCGATGGCGTTCTCCAGGCTCCAGGTCACCAGAATGGACAGGATGGTGATCCCGTGCTTCATCCGCTGAACGATGCCTCCATTGCTCACATCACGCCCGACACATTGTTGAGCGGTGCGCACGGTTTTCAGCTGAGCGGTGAACTTCGGCACGAACCGGAGGGTCATGCTCAGGACCAGGCTCAAAGCCGGGATAATCCGTCCGAAGAGATACACGAACTTGTCCGAAGTCATGACCTCGTTATAGCAGGAGAACCACTGCACCACGCTCACCAGCATCGCGGCGGAGGCCACGCCGTAGACGAGGCTCTCCAGAGTGATGGGGTTATCGTTGGGGGTGTAGGCTAGGATGGTGACGCCCTCGTGATTGAAGGCCGGGTTCAGGATCGCCGCCAGGAACATCATGGGCAGCAGGAACCGAAGGGAGAAAAGAAGCCCTTTTCTCCCTTTGAGATAGAGATTGTACGCCGTGGCGCTGCCTAAAGAGATCACCAGACAGACCGGATGCATGAAGCACATTCCAAAGACCAGCACCAGGGCAAAGTACAGAAAGTTCACCAGCGGGTGGTAGCTGGACAAAGCATCTCGGTTAATCATAGCGCGTTTAATAAATCCTTCGAACGACGTGATCCAGAAACCAATTTCCCGTTGGTTCCGGTGCCTGTCTCACTCTTTTCCTATACTCCTCTCCCTCAGCGACATTCATCTTGTCCAAACCCTCGTGATACCCCCAACGCATCATACGCTGTTGATACCATATGGCGTACTTTTTCCCGTGATAGACGCTACTGCTGATCTCATGGGTCAAATACCTGGGCTGTACGCGGCCCAGGATCATCACGCACTCCTCTGTCGTCCATGGCCGATGTCGGTCGATCTGCAGGATATGGGCGTAGTTTCGGGAAAACTCCTCGTTGTAATCCAAGGGAAAATCCTCCGGCAGCTTACCCACGGTCTTTCGGCAGTAAGCTCCGCTCAAAGACTGGTGGAAATGAAGGCCGTAGATACTTTTTGCCAAATCTCCGTGCTTTTCGATCATCTTCAGGATGTACTTGATCCCATCCCACTCGCTCCTGATCTTCCAGTTGGTGTTCATCAGATGGCCGGTGTCCAGCATGATCCCCACTCGGGGATAGTTGATTCGGGACAAAAGGTATTCTGTCTTCTCAGGATCGGTGAAGGTGAAGCCCGGCCACCATTGGTTTTCCACCAGGAAGTCAAAGGTCGGCTCTACCCCGTCCAGCAGGATGTTAATGAACTCAATCGCCCCGTCCAGGACTTCCCGGTCCGTATGCAGCCAGCGGTAAGTATACCCTTCTTCCAGAGATACATCCGAGACATGAAAGACCATATAAGGCGCTTTCAGCCGGATACCCAGGGCCAGATCCTCCTGAAAATGCCGCAACAGGTCCTCCGGCTTCGTCCCGCGGTAGACCTCATTCACTGTCTTCCAGGAACCAAACTTGTGAATGAGCGCCACATTATCCTGCCGCCAGAAGTCCAGCCAATCCACATAGAAGGTCATGTGGTATCCTGCCACCAGGGAGAGGGGGATATCGTCTGGAAGGTTATCCGGGTCAGCAATGAACTCCAGGCCGTCCAGCTTAACCTCCTTCACTTTTTCTTTCACATTCTCCCAGCCTCCATAAGCCTGGAGGGTGTAGGTAGAAAGAGGGAAATTCGTGGTTTCAATCATCTATTTGTCTTCTTTCATGCAATATTTATGATGCCGATTGTATTGCATAGGCAAGCTGCATATGCTATACTGATGGCATAGGGAGGGATGGTCATGTCCACAACTTCTATTCGCATGGATGATGCAGTTCGAGAGGAAACGACCCGGATCGCTTCGGAAATGGGACTCTCGCTGAATACGGTGATCAATATCCTGGTCCGGAAGTTCAATGCCGAAAAAGGCTTCTTCTTTCCTGTTCGTTTGGAAACAGCGGAGAAAACCGTCTTCGATCTGGACTCTGACGAATTCCAGGCTGCCTGCCGCAAGGCCGTCGCCGAACGGGATACGCTGCAGGCCATGCCTTACGTTACCCGGCTGGATGCCGAAACGGGCAAGCTCATGAAGGTTTATCCGGACGGACAGGTGGAATATGTCCTCTGAAAAGCCTGTTGAAAACCGTCCCCGTCTCCTGGTCTTCGCTGGGCCGAACGGCTCCGGTAAATCCACGGTAACGAAGGGTCTGCCAATTGTCGGCATTTATGTGAATGCTGATGATATCAAGCGCATCTCCGGCTGTACCGATCTGGAAGCTGCGCAGGAAGCCGAGAAGATCCGCAGCATCCTGCTGGAGGAAAAACAGGACTTCACCTTCGAGACGGTCCTTTCCACAGACCGGAATTTGGAACTGCTGCGGCGGGCGAAGGAAGCCGGATATGAGATCCAAGCTGTTTTTGTGCTGACCTGCAGCAGCGATATCAATGTCCGTCGCGTCCAGGAACGGGTGCGTAACGGCGGTCACGATGTCCCGGAGGAGAAGATCCGGAGCAGATATACCCGCTCCATAAAGAATCTGGCAAAGCTTGTCCGCATCGCTGATCGGACCCGGGTAATCGATAACTCCGGTACCGAGCCTTTTCTGATCTGCGAGGTTGTCGGCACGTCTGTCCGCATTCGGGAAACGGAGGTTTGGCCGAAAAAGGCGATCCTAAGTCTGCTTTACGAAGAAACCAAAAACTGAGGCGGATGCGGTACTTATCTGTATCTATCCAGATAAAATGCATTTCCGGTAGTTGGCTGCGGAGAAAGTAATTACTAAACCGAATCTGCGGGGTAGGTCCTCTTCTTGGGGACTTTCCCCGCTTTTTCATCCTTCTGCGGTGACTGTTCCGCTCACGGCATACCCGCCGCCTACGTCGTAGCCCAGATCGCAGGTGTAGCGCCATTCCACCACGTCCCCGTCCTTCAGAGCATAGCGGGAACAGCCGTAATTGGGAAACCAGCCGTTGACGCTGTACATCCAGCCGGAGAGCTTGCCCACATTAAACTCATACAGGTTGTTGATGCCCTCGATGTAGGCTGAGTTGTAGATAGGGGTGTTCTCAAATTCCATGTGGATGCCGTTCTGCTTGCATGTCCGCTTTAGCACCTGGAACACGCTCTCGCCTTCAAAGAATACCACTTCAGTGGGTTCCAGGATCCAGCCGTCTTCCGGTACCAGCTCCCGCTTGTCCTTATCACACTTCTCCATGTTGTCCAGAATGGTGGCACAGGAGATCGAGATGGTACAACGGAATTCCTGATCCGTTACGGTGGCGTCCTGGGGCTCCACCGGCATGGGCTTCCCCTCCGGCACCGGGTCGGTGAGGTACTTATCCCGGCCCGTCTCCGGGTCCAGTTCCATACCCTGGCTCTCGGAGTAGGCGATATCCTCCTCTTTGAAACCCCCCTCCGGGGTAGGCGCTGCGGCGGGATCGGTTTTCCCTCCGCAGGCGGGCAATGCCAGGAGCAGAAGCAGCGCCAGCAGCAGCGGCAATACTCGTGTCAGCATCCTTTTCACCTCAGATCAGATTCGCCAGGACCAGCATCCGATACAGCATCTCCGCCACTTCGCCCCGCAGGATCTCCCGTGTAGGCTCGGCGTTCATTGCAGACGTATCCAAAAGTTCGTTGTCATAACAGAACGCCATTGCTTCTTTTGCCCAGGGCGCAATGGTGCGGTAATCCATATAATCACAGAGCACATCATTTTGCGTCGCCTCGCCCACAGCTGTGTCCAGCCCGCAGAGCTTGGCCGCACGAATGGTCATGACAGCGGCTTCCTGCCGGGTGATGGTCCCTTCCGGATCGAATTCTGTATCCGATCTGCCGTTCACGATACCGTAGGCGTTCGCCGTTCCCACATACGCCGCATACCATGCGTTCGCCGCCACGTCCTTGAACTTGCCGTTTGCCTGGGGTGTCAGGCCCAGAGCCTTGACCACAATGGTCGCGTACTGTGCACGGGTCATGGTGGCGTCCGGACTGAACTCCGCC
Organism: uncultured Clostridia bacterium; assembly: GCA_947307505.1. The sequence goes on from CAMZJG010000042.1 coordinate 4,170, forward strand.
TCGTTCATCCCGTTGATGATCTCCCGTGCTGCCAGTGCTTCAATTGCAGCCTTATTGGGGCTGTTCTTGATATCCCCGAAGGTGATCCCCGGCTTCGTCACCGCCTTGGGTTGTACGTCCTCGTGCTTATTGGCAAGCCCCGTACCCGGCGCACGCTCCTCCACAGCGGGGGCATCCCCAATGGAAATGGCGTCAGTCATCCGGTACAGGCTGTTCTTTCCTTTCTCAAAACGCAGACAGGCGATCAGACCGTATAACCCCTGCTCGGCGGTCATCTGGTTATTCCCGTCTGACCCGTCCGCGATATGGTTGAAGCCGCCTGTGGCGGTGCGGAAGGTGAGGACATTGTCTAACAGAGTGTTTCCGTTTTTCACAAAACAGCTGTCGTTCCAGCCAAGCCCCAGTTCACACAGGGCTACCAGCATCTGCACGGCGCTTTCGCAATTGAGGTCGCCGTCCATATTTGCGTAGCCTCCTCGTTCATCCTGCTTCTTGCTCATACAGGAAAGAGCCCGGTCGATCGCCGCCGCCACGGCGGGCTGATCCTGATACTTCGCCAGAGCCTGGAGGGCCATACCCGTGATATCCGCTTCAGCGGGATCTGCAGAACTGCGGCGGGATAGGGTCCATCCGCCTTCATCCAGCTCCGCATTCAGGATGCAGTCAATGTACATCTGCCGCGTGGCCTGGGTCGCTGCCTCAGGGTTCTGCGGCATGGGATAATTCGCGCTGTCCAATGCGATGAGCGCCCAGATAGGCCCGTTGAGCCCCTGCCAGATGGTCTTGTCATAATCTCCAAGGGGCGTCAGCAGATTATAGCCCCCCACGTCCCGGGCATCCTTGCCCAGGGCGGACAGAGTGACGATGACCCTGGAGTATTCCGTATATTTTCTGTTGTGCAAGACACCTTGCATTCCCTGGATGTCCTGTACAAGCTTGCCGTAGTACGCTTCGAAGTACCCATCCGGCACGGCATAGCCGCTCCGAGCCAGACCCAAAACGGCCCATTCCCCGCCGATGGAGCCCAGCTCCGGCTTCGGCACGGCATTGAGCATATATTGTGCGCTACCGTTTACCAGCGTCTGCAGATCAACGCCCGCAGCCCCTGCGGCAGGGGTGAACAGCGCCAGCAGACAGGTGAAAATCAAGACAAAAGACAGTATTTTCTTCATTTTCCTCCAACCTCCGGAAATGGCTACTTGGGACGCGAGTTTCCGCGTCCCAAGATCGTTTTTTGCGCCGGTCCCGTGCCCCGGTTTCCCGGGGCATGGGACCAAAGTTTTTACTTTACGATGAGCTTCACCAACCGCTGCATCAGAGTTGCAACTTCTGCGCGGGTGGCGTTGCTGCCGGGATTCAGGCAATTGCTGTCATCGCCCTGGAACAGCCCAACTTCCACGGCCCAGGCCATGGCATTGGAAGCCCAGGCGGAAACTTTACCGCCGTCGCTGAACCGGCTCACGCTGCCCTTGGCGCTGACGTCGATTCCCAGGTACTGTGCGTAGCGATACAGGATCGTGGCGATCTGCTCACGGGTGATGTTGTCGTTGGGGGCGAAACCGCTGCCGTTGCCCATGACGATGCCCTCTTTCGCGGCCCAGGCCACAGCCTTTGCATACCAGCTGTCCGCCGGCACATCGCTGAAGCTCACCATACCGGAGGCTGCGGGCTCATCCTCCAGACGGTACAGTACGGTCACCAGCATGGCCCGGGTCATAGGAGCCTTCGGTGCGAAATTGCCATCGCCCACGCCCTGGAACAGTTCATGGCTGCTGACGAAATCCACCGCGGAAGCATACCAGTCGCTTGCCTTCACATCATTGAAGGTCTTCTTGTTCGCAATGACCTTCACTGTCGCACCGGAGGGGATCTCCGCGTAGGCTTTTCCGTTCTCCACAATAGACTTCTTGAGCACTTTCTCCGTCCCGTTCGGGTTCACCAGGACCAGCACCTGGCCGCCGGAAGACGCGGGCAGCTCGACCTTCATGGTCACATCGGCGGTCGTGCTGCCTGCAGTGACGCTCAGCTTTACAGCTCCGCCGGACTGATCCTCCAGGACGATCCGCACCTCCTGGCCGTTCTTCGCCAGTACGGCCACATCGGCGGTGTCCAGCATGATATTGCCCTTATCAGTCTCCACGCGGAGTGCATTATTCGCACCGTTGATGGTCTTTACCGCATCGGGATCAACGCTCAGAATGATCCGGCTGGCGCTCTGGTTTTCGATCCGGACGGTCAGCTGGTCCTTGTTCCTGGACAGCTTCAGGCCGGTCTCGGCAGTTTCCTTGTCCAGTTTGGCGAATGCGGTCCCGGACTCAGTCTCAGCTTCGAGGATCACCGCACCGTTTTCGAAACGGGCGTTGTTCTTATCTTCCGCCTTTTCCGTATTACCTGCCGCCTTGCCGCCGAAGATATCCGGTGCTTTCAGCCAGCCGTTGTAGTAGGTGCCGTCGCCCAGGGCCTGCCACTTGCCCTCGCTGACCCAGTCGGCGCACTCATAGCTGTAATCGTTGATGTAGTGCCAAATCACCACGTCACCGTCCCGAAGCTTCTGCTCCTTCAGGCCGAAGCCGGGATGGCTTCCGTTGATGGTATACATCCAGCCGCTCCGGTAGCCGTTGGTAAACTCGCTGAGCGCATAGCCGCCCAGTGCGTCGGGGGCATAGACGGTAGCCACATAGTTCTTGTCCGCGCCGATGCTGCGGATACCCGCATCGCCGGTGACCTTGACCCACAGGTCATACACCGTGGCGCCCTCAGGCAGAACGCAGAAGGTGGTGGGAATCCAGGTGACGTAATCGGGGAGGTAGCTGCTGGCGCCCAGGTCAACGTCCTGCGCGGCGAGCTCCGCGCCGATCAGCCGCATGCTGACGCGGATGGTGCCGCCGTACCAATCGCCGCCACCGCCGCTGGAATAGAGGGTATAGGTCGCAGAGGCGATCTCACTGTCGTTCATCCCGGCCATAATGGCGATGGCCTTGACCGTGGTGGTCCCGGAGATGGTAAACGCACTGGTATAGAGCGTGCTGGCCGCGCTGGGGGTACTGCCGTCAACGGTGTAATAGATATCTGCGCCTTTCGTCGCGCAGGTGATGGTGATGGTCTTGGTGCCGCTGAACTCGCCGGACTTCGGAAGCTTTGGCGTTGCGACGGTCTCGGTCACGACCGGAGCATCCTGCCAAAGGGCGGTGATGACAGTATCCGCATTGACCTTATAGACATTGTTGGGCTGGTACTCATCCTCGCCGATCTTCCAGGCCTTGTATTCCTTGCCTTCCGGAGCGGTGAAGCTGCATTCAGGAAGAGTATAATCACCTTCATTGACCGTCACGACAGCCATGGTCCCGCTGCCGCCGTTTGCATCAAAGCTGACCGTATAAGTAACGGGAATATCTTCCCAAACCGCCATGATCGTGGTGTCCGCACTGATCGTGACGGCTGCTCCGGCGGCATATTCCTTGCCGTTCACGTTCCAGGCCTTGAACTGCTTCCCCTCAGGAGCCGTGAAGCTGCATGCGGGCAGAGTA
>CAMZJG010000043.1 GCA_947307505.1 uncultured Clostridia bacterium
TAGGCGCTGCGGCCGGACTTGTTCTCCACGATGACGCCCTGGCAGCGGTTCCCCTCCATGATGGGCATGCACACGCTGGTGTCGAACATCACCTTGACCCCTTCCTCCGCCATGTACTCGTCCAGAGCCATGACGCAGGCGGGGATGTTGAAGGTGCACTGGTACCGGCCCGTGGGGGCCTCCACCTTCCAGGGACTGCCCTTCCAGCAGTCCGGGATATCGTCGTAGGAATAGCGGTGGCAGACCTGCATCAGCTCCTCCGCCAGACCGCCGTAGATCCGGTGGCCCAGGCCGTCGTCGATGGGCAGGTATACGCACACGTGGCCCAGGGTGGCCAGGCCGCCCAGGGCGATGGTCTTCTCCAGCAGGGTGACGCTCACCCCGTTCCTGGCCGCCGCCACGGCGGCGGCTACGCCGGCCAGACCGCCGCCGATGACCAGTACGTCCGTTTCCCCGGCGACCGGGATCTCCCGCCGTTCTTCCGTTATCGTTTTCATCTGCAACGTCTCCTGTATCCTGATTTGTTGATCTTTTCTCGTCATTCTTCCGCCCAGGATCGGGAACGCAGGACAGCTTTCTCCCACCGGGTGCAGAGCTTTTCCGCTGCCTCCGGCTCCATCCGGGGGATGAACACCGTGTCCGCCTGCCTGAGCTTCGCCACGTCCTCCAGTTCATTCCAGACGCCTGCCGCCAGGCCCGCCAGGAAGGCAGCGCCGAAGGCGGTGGTCTCCACCATCCTGGGCCGGTCGATGGGTTTCTGCAGGATATCAGCCTGGAACTGCATGAGGAAGCGGTTCACGCTGGCTCCGCCGTCCACCCGGAGGGCAGGGAGGGGGAAGCCCGCGTCCCGTTCCATGGCTGCGATCAGGTCCCGCACCTGGTAGGCGATGCTCTCCAGGGCGGCCCGGGCCACGTGAGCCCGGGAACTGCCCCGGGTGAGTCCCACCAGAGTCCCCCGGGCGTAGCTGTCCCAATAGGGGGAGCCCAGGCCTGTGAAGGCGGGCACCAGGTACACATCCCCGTTATCCGGCACGGAGAAGCTCAGGGCTTCGGTCTCCGCCGCGCTGGAGATGAGCTTCAGCTCGTCCCGCAGCCATTGGATGGTACTGCCTGCATTGAATACGCTCCCCTCCAGGCAGCGGTACGTTTTCTCCGGCAGATGCCAGGCCACCCCGGAGACCAGACCGTTTTCGCTCCGTACGGACTTTTCCCCGGTGTTCATCACCGTGAAGCAGCCGGTGCCGTAGGTATTCTTGGCGTCTCCCGCCCGGATGCAGCCCTGGCCCAGAAGGGCCGCCTGCTGATCTCCCGCTGCGCCGCAGACAGGGATCCCTGCCAGGGCCTCCAGCCCCGGGATCCCCGGGGCCACCCGGCCGTATTCCGCGGAATTGGGCACTGGGGTGGGGAGCATGTCCATGGGGAGCTCCAGCTCCCGGCAAAGATCCTCATCCCAGCAGAGCCGGTCGATATTGAAGACCATGGTGCGGCTGGCGTTGGAGCAGTCCGTCACGTGGACCTTTCCCCCCGTGAGGTTCCAGATGAGCCAGGTCTCCACGGTGCCGAAGAGCAGCTCGCCGTTTTTCGCCCGCTTCTCGGCCCCGGGCACGTTCTTCAGGATCCAACGGAGCTTGGTGCCGGAGAAATAGGGGTCGATGAGCAGGCCGGTGCGCTCCCTGATCAGCGGCTCCAGGCCTCTGGCAGCCAGCTCGCCGCAGTAGTCCGCCGTGCGGCGGCACTGCCAGACCACGGCGTTGCACACGGGCCGTCCCGTATTCCGATCCCACACGATGGTGGTCTCCCGCTGGTTGGCGATGCCGATGGCGGCGATGTCCCCGGGGGTCAGGCCGCTTTGCTCGAAGGCTTCCCGCAGGGACTGGAGCTGGGTCTGCAGGATGAGCATGGGATCATGCTCCACCCAGCCCGGTTTGGGATAGATCTGGGGCAGAGGATGCTGAGCGATGGCTGCCACGCCGCCCATGCAGTCGAAAACAATGGCCCGGGAACTGGTGGTGCCCTGGTCCAGAGCGATGACGTAAGGATTCATGGGGACCTCCTTGCCTTTTCGGCTGAATTCCGATAGTATGGGAATATCAGATCATGAATATGTTTTGCCGCGATGCCGCGGCGGAAAGACGGAAACAGTGGATATGCGCGAATTCACCCTCAAGCCGGAGGGAGACCTGACCCTGGATTGCCGGGAATATCGGCCGGAGGGAGACCCCGTCGGGATCCTTCAGGTGATCCACGGGTTGGGGGAGCACCAGGGACGGTACGTCTCCTTCGCCCGTTTTCTGGCGGAGAACGGGTTTGCGGCATACACCTCCGATCTGCCGGGCCACGGACCTGCCGCGGCGGAAACCGGCAGCCTGGGCCGCTTCCCCCGGGGAGGCTGGCTGCAGGCGGCGGAGGCGCAGCATGCGCTGCTGGAGCGGGTAAAGGGGCTCTGGCCGGGGAAACCCGTTTTCCTGTTCGGCCACAGTATGGGGTCCTTTCTGGCCCGCTCCTGTCTCATCCTCTGGCCCGGAGGACTGCAGGGCTGCATCCTCTGCGGAACGGGGCATCTGGCCCGGCCCCTGGTGGCCGCAGGCAGCGCCGCCGCCGAAGTGACGGCAAAGCTGCGGGGGGAAGGCAACACCAGCGAATTTCTGCGGAAAATGGCCTTTGGCGGCTACAATCAGCGCATTCCCGAAGCCGCCTCCCCCAACGCCTGGATCTGCCGGGATGAGGCGGTGGTGGCGGCCTACGACGCGGATCCTCTCTGCGGACTCACCCCCTCCTCGGGGCTGATCCGGGAGATGATGCGGGGCATCCGTCTCATCACCGATCCCGCGAAGCAGAAACGCATGGATCCGGAGCTTCCCGTTCTCTTCATTTCGGGAGAGGAGGATCCGGTGGGGGAATACGGCGCCGGAGTCCGCCGCGCCCTGGAAAGCTTCCGGAAGGCGGGTATGAAGCGGGCGGAGCTGAAGCTCTATCCGGGAGACCGGCATGAGCTCCTGAACGAGCCGGACCGGGACGCAGTCTGCGGGGACATCCTGGCCTGGCTGAAAGCTCATGAATAGTTTAGCATACTTCACCGGGGATATCCACCGCTTTCCGTCTTGCTTCCCCGGGAGAAATGGGATACAATCAATGCGTCGGCAAGGTCTCCGCGCGGTCTGATACCATGTGCCGGGAACGGGGGAAAAAGAATTGCAGTATTTGTGGATCCCGGCGGCGGTACTTCTGGCGGCGCTGGCCTTCTTTTCCCTGGCGGCCCTGTACTGCGTTCGGGTCATCACCAAGAGCGAGCGCAGGTCGGAGGAAAAGGTCCGGGGCAAGGACGAAGCGGCGTTTCCCGAAGCCTTCCAGGCCTGGGATACGATCTGGGACCGAAAGCCATTCACCCTGGACGTGGGGGACGCGGTCCTCAGCGGGGAGTATGTGATCCATCCCGAAGGGAAAAAGCGGGTGGTGATCTTCTGCCACGGTCATACGGTCTGCCGCCTGGGAGAGGTGAAATACGCCTCTCTGTTCTACGACATGGGCTGGAGCCTTCTGTTTTACGACCATCGGTACTTCGGCCGCTCCACGGGGAAATACTGCACCCTGGGACAGAAGGAATCCGAGGACCTGCGGAAGGTCATGGCCTATGCCCGGCAGGTGTTCGGGGAGGACGCCTCCATCGCCCTCCAGGGGGAGAGCATGGGCGCCGCCACGGTGCTGTACGTGCTGGACCGGGAAAAGCCGGTTTTCGTGGCGGCGGACTGTCCCTTTGCCGATACCCTGGAGCTGTTCCGGTATCTGCTGCCCCACTGGGCCCATCTGCCCCGCTGGCCCCTGATGCCCCTGGCCGTATTCATGGGAAGGCTGGTTTATGGGTATGATATCCCTGCGGTGAGTCCTGTCCGGTCCGTGGCCGGGTCGGATACCCCCATCTGCCTGTTCCATGGGGAGGAGGACCGGCTCATCCCCTGTGAAAACAGCAAAAAGCTGCTGGCTGCCAGCAGGAACCCGAAAAGCCGTATGCACCTGGTCCCCGGCGTCCGCCATGCCGCAGCCCTGGCGGGAGATCCGGAGGGATACCGGCGCGTACTGAAGGAATTTGTACAAGACTGCACAGAGGAGGATCAACATGAAACCGATCGAACTGACTGCTGAAAACTTTCAGGAAACCGTAAGCAAAGGCGTGACCGTGGTGGACTTCTGGGCCAGCTGGTGCGGCCCCTGCAAGATGATGGCTCCCATTCTGGACGAGACCGCCGGGGAATATGCCGACGTGACCTTCGGCAAGGTGAACGTGGACGAACAGCCCGCCCTGGCCAACGCCTTCCGGGTGAACGCCATCCCCACTCTGGTGTTCTTTAAGGATGGCAAGGCCGTGCAGCAGGCCGTGGGCCTCCAGCAGAAAGCCGCCCTGAAGCGGATCATCGACGGGGTGAAGGGCTGATGCGCATCCGGGTCAATGAGAACAAGGAGATCGCGGATCTGGTGAAGCAGGGTCTGGAACAGACCGGGGGCTACTGCCCCTGCCGTCGGGAGCGGACGCCGGATACCCGGTGCATGTGCAAGGAGTTCCGGGACCAGATCGCCGATCCGGATTTCGAGGGCTTCTGCCATTGCCAGCTGTACTACAAGGAAAAATAGGACATCGCACAGGAAGGCCGGGGAGCATATCGCTCCCCGGCTGTTTCACTCACAGATGTTCTGTCCCTTACGACAGCACCCGGCCAAGTACCCGCAGGTCTTCCTCCTCCGCCACCCGGATGGGGTCATAGCGCTTGTTCAGGGAGAGGAGGGCGGGCTTTCCTCCGTCCCTCCCCAGCACCTTGCAGTAGGCGTCTCCCCGGTAGAGGAAGATCCCCGTTTCTCCGGGCTCCAGGGTCTCCTGCCGCTGGACGTATACCACCTGCCGGTCCGCATACCGGGGCTCCATGCTGTCCCCGCTGATGCGCACGGCATAATCCGTCCCCCGGGGGGCTTCCTCCGGGAGCTCCAGCAGCCGGTGATCGCTGCTGTCCAGAAACTGGCCGGTACCGGCGGAGACGGGGAGATCGTACAGGGGGATGACCCGACCGGGTTTCCGGACCGCCGGGGCTTCCTCCCCGAAGGCGGCGTCCCCCTTCAGCAGGCGGATGTACTCCTCCACCCGCCGCCGTCCCAAAACGTTCAGCCCGGAGAGGCTGTCCTCCATGCCCAGAAAGCGGTGCAGCACGTCCCGCACCCCATAAAGGCGGCAGAGGAGCAGAAGCTGCTCGGCATTGGGCAGGTTCACCCCCCGCTCCCACTTGGAGACGGACTTCTGGGTGCAGGGGCAGCCGGAATCCGTCAGATACGCCGCCGCCTCCCCCTGGGAAAGACCGGCCTCCCGCCGGAGCCGGGCCAGGGTATCTCCCACATGCATATGGTATCACCTCAACTGTTCTCTGCTATATCTTGAGAATAGCACATTTTCCCCGGATCCGCAAGGGCATCCGGGGAATAATTCTCTTAAAAAGCGAAAATTATCTATTGAAATCGCGTTAAAAGCGTATTATAATGCCCACGAAGGGAGAGATGGGCGGTGGAAGGACGGGGGAGGATCATCCTCCATGCGGATATGAACAGCTTTTATGCCAGCGTGGAATGTCTCCATCAGCCCGCCCTTCGGGATCAGCCCGTGGCGGTGGGAGGCGACGCGGAGGCGCGGCACGGGATCATCCTGGCCAAGAATCAGCTGGCCAAGAGGTTCGGGGTAAAAACAGGGGAGGCCCTGTGGCAGGCCCGGCAGAAGTGCCCGGATCTGGTGATCGTCCATCCCCATTATGACCAGTATATGCGCTTCTCCCGCCTGTCCCGGGAGATCTACGGGGAGTATACGGACCGGGTGGAACCCTTCGGCCTGGACGAATGCTGGCTGGATGTTACCGGTACCGAAAGCCAGCGGAAGGGAGGGGAAGCCCTGGCCCATGAGCTGCGCCGCCGGATCAAGGCGGAGCTGGGGGTGACGGTCTCCGTGGGAGTGAGCGACAATAAGATCTTCGCCAAGCTGGGCTCGGATTACAAAAAGCCGGATGCGGTGACGGTCTTCTCCCGCCGGGAGATGGGGGAAAAGGTCTGGCCCCTGCCGGTGACGGATCTGCTGTACGTGGGTCCCGCCACCGGGCGGAAGCTCCGGAACTACGGGGTGGAGACCATCGGCCAGCTGGCGCAGACTCCGCCGGAATACCTGAAGAGCTGGTTCGGCAAGGTGGGCCCTATGCTCCACGGTTTTGCCAACGGCTATGACCTTACCCCCGTGGCCCGGGCGGGGGAGGAGAGCCCGGTGAAGAGCGTGGGCAATTCCATGACCACGACCCGGGATCTGGCCAGCCTGGAGGATATCTCCGCCGTGTACTGGGTGCTGTGCGAGAGCGTGGCCGCCCGTCTGCGGGAAGGGGGCTTCCTCTGCCGCACGGTGCAGATCGGCCTGCGGGATTTCGGCCTGTATTCCTTCGAGCGGCAGACGGTCCTGGAAACCCCGTCCTGTCTGGCCACGGAGCTGCACCGGGCGGCCATGGCCCTGGTGGAGGCCCACTGGGACGAGCGCCGTCCCCTCCGCAGCGTGGGCGTCCGGGGCGCGGAGCTGATCCCCGCCTCCTCCCCCCGGCAGATGAGCCTGTTCCGGGAGGAGGCAGGGCGGGAAAAGCAGGAACGGCTGGAGCGGAGCGTGGAGGAGATCCGGCGGCGCTTCGGCAAGGCCGTCATCGGCCGGGCGGCCGCCCGGCTCCATACGGATCTCTGGTCCCCGGATCTGGAGAAGACCCAGGTGATCCATCCCATCGGCTTACTGAAAACCGGTATCAGTTGAGGAGATAAGCAATGGAAGAAAATCATGCAAAGGTCTACGTGGCGGTGAAGGCCCGGTTCGAGCCGGACGGACGGCTCATCCCCCTCTCCGTCACCTGGGAGGACGGGGTAGAGTACCCCATCGACCGGGTGCTGGAGCGGAAGCGCGCCGCCAGCATGAAGGCCGGGGGCGCGGGCTTCCGGTATCGGATCCGCATCGGCAGCCGGGAGACCTATCTCTTCCTGGAGGAGGACAAATGGTTCGTGGAGCGGAGATAGCGGCCCGGAGCGCTTGAATCGCGGCGGGTCCTCCGTTATACTGTTGTGCAGACGAAGGAGGGATGGACATGGCTTCCAGCAGGGAGTATCTGGACTTTGTCCTGGATCAGCTGTCGGGCCTGGAGGGCGTTTCCCACAGGGCCATGATGGGGGAATACCTTATCTATTATCAGGGGAAGCTCGTGGGCGGGATCTATGACGACCGGCTCCTGGTGAAGCCCACGGCCTCCGCGAAGGGGATGCTGCCGGATTCCCCCCTGGAGCTGCCCTACGAGGG
>CAMZJG010000044.1 GCA_947307505.1 uncultured Clostridia bacterium
TTACGCCTGAGCCTTGGCGGCGTTGATCTTCACGCCGGGGCCCATGGTGCTGGCCGCGACGCAGCTGCGGATATACTGGCCCTTGGCGGCGGCGGGCTTTGCCTTGATGACCGCGCTGATGAGGGCGTTGTAGTTCTCCACCAGCTTGTCGGCGCCGAAGGAGACCTTGCCGATGGGGCAGTGGATGATGTTGGTCTTGTCCAGACGGTACTCCACCTTACCGGCCTTGATCTCGCTGACGGCCTTGCCCACGTCGGGGCTGACGGTGCCGGACTTGGGGCTGGGCATCAGGCCCTTGGGACCCAGGACACGGCCCAGACGGCCCACCACGCCCATCATGTCGGGAGTGGCGACGACCACGTCGTAATCGAACCAGTTCTCGCTCTGGATCTTCTGGACCAGCTCCTGGCCGCCCACAAAGTCCGCGCCTGCGGCCTTGGCTTCCTCTTCCCGCTCGGGCTTGCAGAAGACCAGAACGCGCTTGGTCTTGCCAGTGCCGTGGGGCAGGACGATGGCGCCGCGGACCTGCTGGTCCGCATGACGGGAGTCGACGCCCAGCTTGATATGGAGCTCGACGGTCTCGTCGAACTTCGCCTTGGAAGCCTTGATGACGAGATCCATGGCATCCTGGGGATCATACTGAACGGCACGGTCGATGAGCTTGGCGCTCTCCTGATAATTCTTTCCTCTGAACATGCTCTCAGTCCTCCTTCACCACGATGCCCATGCTGCGGGCGGTGCCCTTGATCATCCGGTACGCGCCTTCGATATCGGCGGCGTTCAGGTCGGGCATCTTCTGCTCGGCGATCTTCCGGCAGTCCTCAGCGGAGATGGTGGCCACCTTGTCCCGCTGGGGGACGCCGGAGGCCTTTTCGATGCCGGCGGCCTTCTTCAGAAGGACGGCGGCGGGGGGAGTCTTGCAGATGAAGGTGAAGCTGCGGTCGGAATAAACGGTGATGACAACGGGGATGGTCAGGCCCATATCGGCCTTGGTCCGCTCGTTGAACTCCTTGGTAAAGGCGGCGATGTTCACGCCATGCTGACCCAGGGCCGGGCCAACAGGGGGCGCAGGGGTCGCCTTGCCGGCAGGGATCTGCAGTTTGACGATTCCGGTTACTTTCTGTGCCACTGTACGTTTCCTCCAAATATATTGTGGTGTGTGCACCGGCTATGCGCCGGTATGCGCTGGCGGAAGGGATCTCCTTCCTCCCACGTGCTTGTCTCCCGGGCCGGGAGACGGATATGCTGCCCTCAGTGTTCGATGGCTTCCACCTGATCCAGCTCCAGCTCCACCGGGGTCTCCCGACCGAACATGGAGACGGTCACCCGTACCCGGTTCCGGGCAGGATCCAGCTCGTCCACCGTGCCGATGAAGCCCTCGAGAGGCCCATCCAGCACCTTAACGCTGTCCCCAAGCTGGAAGCCCAGGTTCAGCTCCCGCTTCTCCACCCCCAGGGCGAGGATCTCATCCTCGGTCAAAGGGATGGCCTTTCCGGCGCTGCCCACGAACCCGGTGACCCCGCGCACGTTGCGCACGAGATGCCAGCTTTCGTCCGTGAGGATCATTTTTACGAGAACGTAACCGGGGAAAAGCTTCTTTTCCTTGGTGACGGTCTTCCCGTCCTCGATCTCCGTGACGGTCTCCAGAGGGATGTTGACCTCCAGGATCAGGTCCTCCATGTGCCGGTTTTCCCGAGCCTTCATGATGGACGCGGAGACGGTGTTCTCATAGCCGGAATAGGTATGCAGGACATACCATTGTGCAAGCTCAGCCATTCCGGTACCCTCAGCCGCCGATGGAGATCAGCGTCTGCACCACCAGCATAGCCACCTGGTCAAAAGCCCAGAGCACGATGCCGGAGACGACCATCACGGTGACGGCCACGACGGTGTTCTTCATGACCTGCTTCCGGGTGGGCCAGACGACCTTCTTGAGCTCGCTCTTCATTTCGCGGAACCAGCGGTTCAGGCCGGCCCACGCCCGCTGGAACCAGTTCTGCTTTTTCTTGCCGGACTTGGTCTCAGCGGTCTTTTCCATTTTCTCAGCCAATGTTCTTCCTCCCGTCCCTTACTTCGTTTCCGTGTGGACGGTGTGCTTGCGGCAGAAACGGCAGTACTTGTTCATCTCAAGCCGCTCGGTGGTGTTCTTTTTGTTCTTCACCGTGTTGTAGTTTCTCTGCTTGCACTCGTTGCAACGGAGCGTGACCCTTACGCGGGACCCGTTCTTCGCCATGGTTTCGGCACCTCCTTATCGAATTTGGCCCGAAGGCCGGGCTGCCTCCCTGATCTTTGCCGGCTGGGCGCACGAAAATAAACCCATCCGGGGACAGGTAAAGGCACTATACCACAGCTTTCCGGCATAGTCAAGCGCATTTTCCGGAAAAAAGAGAAAACAGCCGGGCCCAGACGAGCTCGGCTGTTCTTCATGAAGGCGGATAAATTATTCTTCCGTCGGATCCTTCGGCTCCTGGGGAGCTTCCTCCGTCGGCTGAGGGATCTGCTGGGCAAGGGCGCTGCCGCAGTTGGGGCAGAAACGGGAGTCCGCTTTGACGGGGCTGCCGCAGCTGGGGCAGTAGACCATGGGGGAGGCGGAACCGGCGCCGGAACCCACATTATACTTGGGAGTTTCCTGCGCCTGGCGCTCGGCCGCCATGCGGCCGGTGGTGATCTCCTCATAGAATGCCGCGTGAAGCAGGCCGTAGAGCAGAGGCAGGAAGGCGATGCAGCACAGGATATAGATGAAGGTCACCAGCCGGAAGAGGATGCCGATCACCGGGATCGCGCTCAGGCCGATCAGGATCAGGAACACCACCGCGACCAGGACCGCAGTAAGGATGTCCGCCCCGAACATAAGGCCTTTCCAGCCTTTCGTCTCTTCCCGGGAGACCTTCCGGGCTTCCAGCGGCGCGACCTCGGTCCGCTCCATGAGGATGTAGGGCACAAAGGCGTATTCATAAGACCGGATGATGGCAAAGATGAAGCCCACGATGGGGATCAGGCCCCACAGGAGCTTGAACAGCTCCGCCCAGGCCGAGCCCGCCAGCTTTTTGCCGAAATCCTGGCGAAAACCGTCGAACAGGTTCTCCACCCGGATGTCCTCCCCCCGGTAGCCCCGGAGATAGACCCGGTTGATGCCCAGGCCCATGAGCAGAGCAATGGCGACGGCGATCAGAGGCACCGCGCCGGACAAGACGCTGCCCAGACTTGTGAGAAAGAGGCCCAGCAGGGTGATGCCCCAAAGCCGGAACGGCTTTTTCACCAGGACGCTGAATACGCGGCCGTAGATGGTTTTGATCATGATTCTTTACCGCCCTTTCTTTGTTTTCTTTCCTTCGGTCTGTTTTTCTCATAGAGGATCCGCAGGCCTTCCAGAAGCAGATTATCGTCGTGTATCACCTTGTGACGGCAATGGGGGATGATCTTGGAGCTCAGCCCGCCGGTGGATACCACGGTGCAGGTGTCCCCCAGTTCCTCCTCGATCCGGTCGATGAGGCCGTCCACCATGGCGGCGTTGCCGTAGATGAGGCCGCTCTGCATGCTGTCCACGCTGTTGGTGCCGATGACCTGCTTCGGTTCGTCGAAGGAGATCCGGGGCAGCTGCGCCGTGCGGGCGGTGAGGGCGTCGAAGGAGACCATCACGCCGGGATAGATGATGACTCCCCGGAAAAAGCCCTCCCGGTCGATCACCGAAAAGGTGGTAGCCGTGCCCAGATCCATGATGATCTGGGGCTTGGGGTACTTGTCCAGGGTGGCCACCGCTGCTACCACCAGGTCCGCGCCCAGCTCCTTGGGATCGCCCACCGCGATGTTCAGCCCGGTCTTCATGCCGGGTCCCACCACCATGGCTTCTTTCCCCGTCAGGATCAGCATCACGTTCTTCATGATGCTGATGAGGGGCGGCACGACGGAGGAGATGATGGAGCCCTCCACCTTTTTCATATCCACCTGGTGGATCTCCAGCAGTTCTTTGATCAGGACGGTATATTCCGCCTCGGTCTTATCCAGGCTGGTGGAGATGCGGGAGAGGAACAGGGTCTTCTCCCCATCCAATCCCCCCAGGACGATGTTGGTATTGCCGATATCAAACGCAAGGATCACAGCCGCATCCTCCTCAATGCTGGTTTTTTCTGCCCAGATCGATGAGTCGGATGATCACCGGGCTCAGGACGATGTTGAACAGCAGCTCAAACAGGAAATTGCCGCCGATCATGGTGAGGAGAACGATCCGTACCCCGTGTCCGGGATCGTTGAAGGCTTCCTCGATCAGCGGGATGAAGAACAGCAAGCTGCCCAGGAAAAATATGCCGGAATTCACCACCGGGCACACGATGGCCGCTGCCACCACTGCGACCAGGCGGCTGCGTTTTTCCAGCATGCGATACACCAGGCCGGCCAGGAAACCGGCAGCGGCGCCCTTCAGCAGGCAGACAAATACGGTGGCGCCGGGGTTATAATTCATAAAGAATGCGGTGTCTGGCTGGAGAAGCACCACGATGCCGAACACGACGCCCAGCCAGGCTCCCGCGGCAGCGCCGTACAGGGCGGCGCCCACCACAATGGGCACCAACACCAGGGAGATGGAGAAGGTTCCGAATCGGATGAAGGAGCCCAGGAGCTGGAGCACCACCACGATGGCCGTGAGCAGGGCAAGCCCGGTGAGCTTGCGGGTGTTGAAGCGTTTACCATTCATATTCAATTCCTCCTTGCTGTCGCCCCGCTCCAGGCGGGTGCGGCGCAGATTGCGCTCCCATTATATGCATGGACGCGGAAAATGTAAAGAGGTTCCGGATCCTGCGGCGGTTCCGGGTCCCGGAACGGCTTTGAAACGTCGTCTTCCATGACTGAAAACTTTTTCTTTTTCGGATATTGACAAACCCATTCATCTTTGTTATGATTCCCCTTGCTGGTATTGACGCGGCGCCTCATGCTGGTGTAGCTCAGTCGGTAGAGCAGCTGATTTGTAATCAGCAGGTCGGGGGTTCAAGTCCGTCCACCAGCTCCATCGTCGGTGCGGATTGCGCATATTCGTTTCCGCGCAAGCGCGAAAACTCATTCGCTTCATCGCACCTCCTCCTCGCGCCGCGGCCGCTTCGCCGGGTCGCGCCGCGAAAACGGGGGATTATAGGCGATTCGTCACAACTTAATATCAAATCGAAGCGTCAGCTTCGATTTGAAGAGGAGCCGCAGCGAAGGGAGCGAGCTTTCGGCCTTGGCCGGAAGCGAGACGATCCGGAGCTTGCGGCGACGACACGGGGGTGTTCCCGAGTGGCCAAAGGGGACAGACTGTAAATCTGCTGGCTATGCCTACGGTGGTTCGAATCCACCCGCCCCCACCAAAACAGCCTTGATTTCTTCGAAATCAGGGCTTTTTTGTAACTTTTCGGGGCATTTTGTTTTCCAGGGAATGGATGAAGGAAACGGGGAAAATCAGCGTCAAAGCGAATATACATGCCTGCGGGTTTCGGCTTGGTTGTGCTGCGTTCTGATCTCCGAAAACTGCTTTGACCCACTTCTGACCCACACCAGAAAAAACTGAGAATAAAAGCAGCGAAATCATACGTTGCCAACTTCCGCTGTCAACGAACACGAGGTGACTACAAATGAAAACCGCAGCCTTTCAATTTGCTGTAACCGGAAATATCAGTGAAAACCTGACGAAGATACAAAATGCGATTCGCCGGGCGTCAGAGGCCGGGGCGCGGCTGCTGGTATTTCCGGAATGTGCCCTGACAGGCTATCCGCCGAGGGATATTCCATCTTCGGCGGCTGAGGATTCTGCGCTGCTGAGCGAGGCGCACAAGGAGCTTCAGGCGCTGGCAGATCGGTATCGAATGGCTTTGATCGTTGGCACCATGACGCGGGCAGAACAAGGCATTTACAACACAGCGCTTGTCTTTCGCCCCGGAGAGAAGCCGGTCCCATACCACAAACGAGCCCTTTGGGGCTGGGACCGGGACAATTTTGTGCCGGGAACCGAACCTGGAATCGTAGAAATCGACGGAATCAGGATCGGTATCCGCATCTGTTTTGAAGTTCGTTTCCCGGAGTATTTCCGGGAGCTGTACCGGCAGAAGACAGATTTGAACGTGATCCTGTTCTATGATGTCTCGGACAAGGATGATTTGAATCGCTACGATTTGATTCGCGGCCACATTCGCACCCGTGCCGTGGAAAACGTGTGCCCGACCCTCACAGTGAACGCCGTCAGCCCCTGCCAGACCGCGCCGACCATGCTGACAGGCGCTTCCGGTCAGGTCCTTGCCGAAGCAGGCCGAAACCGGGAAGAACTGCTGATTTATGACTTCATCCCCCAACTGCCGGACTTCGGCGAACGCGGCCGGAATGAGATCTCAGATCAGTTGCTTCTGGAAATCTGATAGTAGTGAGGCTTTTTGCCGATGGAGGAAACGATGACGCTGGGACTGAAACGAGGAACCGTAGCCCTAGTCCCCCATGAAACCGCCTGGGAAGTGGAAGCGGCCAGGACCATTGAGAAGCTGAAGAGGATCCTGGGGAACGTAGCTGTGGGTATACAGCACGTGGGGAGTACGGCGATCCCTTCGATCTGCGCCAAGCCCATCGTGGATATCGCCGTGGCGGTTCGGAGCTTTGCTGACATCAATGCAATGCAAGCGGAACTGGAAAACCAAGGCTTCTATCGCCGCTCGTGGAACGATGAAGACCAGGAACTCTTTGCCTGCGGCAGTTATTACGATGGCACGGGCGACAAACAGACCCACTTCATCCATGTGGTCCTTGCCGATGGGACGGAGTGGCGGAATTACCTGAATTTCCGGGACTATCTCAACACCTTCCCGGCGGAAGCCAAAGCCTACGAAGCCCTGAAGCTGTCCCTGGCTGCCGCGAATCCAGAAGATGCCGGGCGGGAGAAGTACACATCGGGAAAACACGACTTCGTGCAGGAGATGCTTCGCAAGGCTAGCGCTTGGCGTCACCCTGCATGAGATGGTCCGGTATAAAGAAGAGGCCTGGTGCTGCGGCGCCCAGGCGGCGGAGACCGATCCGTCGGAAAACAAAGTCAGGCTGTCTGCTTCGGAACAGAGGCAGACAGCCTTTTTTATCCGGTTAAGACATCGCAAGCCGGGAAAATCCATTTTTTGGAGGGTCCTGGCATCGTTCCTGCAACTTGTGCCCGGTTCCGGTGCATCTTGTTTCCCAAGCCTTTTCAAGGCAAAATGTTCTGTTATAATGGACCCGCAAAGGAAAGAGGGGACGCCCATGAAGATATGCATA
>CAMZJG010000045.1 GCA_947307505.1 uncultured Clostridia bacterium
TGCTTCTGGGTGAAGCCGTCGGACGTATCCGTCTATGTGGAACGGGGTGCCGCAGACCTGGGGGTCTGCGGGAAGGATATCCTGGCGGAGAACAGCCCCCGGATCTATGAGCTCCTGGATCTGGGGGTGGGAAAATGCCGCATGGCCGCGGCGGCCCCCAGGGGTTTCCGGGACCCGGCGGACCGGCCTCTGCGGGTGGGCACCAGCTTCCCCAATATCGTGCGGGAGCATTATGCCGCCCAGGGACGGGATATCGACGTCATCCACCTTCACGGCTCCGTGGAGCTGGCCCCCCTGCTGGGCCTCTCCGACGTGATCGTGGATATCGTGGAGACCGGGTCCACCCTCCGGGCAAACGGCCTGGAGGTCATCGACGAGATCCTGCCCATCAGCGCCCGGCTCATCGCCAACCGGGCAAGTTACCAGTTCAAGCTGAAGGAGATCCGGGATCTCACAGAACGATTGAAAGCGCAGGTGGAAAAAGCATGATCCGCATCATGAAATATGGCGAGGAGCCCAACTCGGCCATCTTCCGGCGCAGCACCGCCGCCGCCGACGTATCCGGCGCCGTGGCGGAGATCCTGCAGGCCGTCCGCAGCGAAGGGGATACCGCCCTGCGCCGTTTTGAAGAGGCTTTCGACCATGTGAAGCTGGAAGGCCTGGAGGTGACGTCTTCGGAGCTGGAGGCGGGCATGGCCGCCGTATCTCCGGAGTTCCTGGGGGTGCTGGAGCGCTCGGCGGCCAACATCCGCGCATACCACGAGAAGCAGGTGCGCAGCGGGTACGAAATGACCCAGCAGCCGGGACTCATCGTGGGCCAGCGGGTGATCCCCCTGGAGCGGGTGGGCATCTGCGTTCCCGGAAGCGGCAGCGGTACGCCGCTTGCCTCCACGGTGCTGATGAACGCCATCCCCGCCAGGCTGGCGGGCTGCGGAGAGATATGCATGGTCACCCCGGCCATGCCGGACGGCACCATCTCTCCCGCCATCCTGGCGGCGGCGAAGATCGCCGGAGTGGATCGGATTTTCAAGCTGGGAGGCGCCCAGGCCGTGGCCGCCCTGGCCTACGGCACGGAGACCGTGCCTCCGGTGGATAAGATCGTAGGCCCCGGCGGGGCCTTTGTGGCAGAGGCCAAGAAGCAGGTGTTCGGCAAGGTGGCCATCGACATGATCGCCGGACCCAGCGAGATCCTGGTGGTCTCCGACGGGAAGAGCGACCCCCGCTGTCTGGCGGCCGATCTGCTGAGCCAGGCGGAGCACGATAAAAACGCCGCCGCCGTGCTGGTGACGGATTCCATGGACCTGGCCCTGGAGGTGCAGAAGGAGATCGAAGCCCAGCTGCCCCTGCTGCCCAGGGAGGAGATCGCCCGGGCCAGCGTGGAGGCCAACGGAAAGATCATCGTGGCCGGGGACCTGCGCAGCGCCGTCGCCATCGCCGATGAGATCGCCCCGGAGCATCTGGAGCTCTGCCTGGACGACCCCTTTGACTATCTCAGCGAGATCCGCCATGCAGGCAGCGTTTTCCTGGGACGGAGCTGTCCGGAGGCCATGGGAGACTACTGCGCCGGGCCCAACCACACCCTCCCCACGGGAGGCACGGCCCGCTTTTCCAGCCCCCTGGGGGTGGAGGATTTCGTGAAGAGGTCCCAGTACATCTATTATACCCCACAGGCACAGGCGGAGGCTGCGGACGACGTGGCTCTGTTCGCAAAGGCGGAGGGACTGATGGGGCACGCCCGCAGCGCCCTCATCCGCAGGGAGGTGGAAGCATGAGCCGGTTCTTTACGGAGCGTTTGTCCGCTCTCACCCCCTATGTTCCCGGGGAGCAGCCTCAGGACCGGAAATACCTGAAGCTGAACACCAACGAATCCCCCTTCCCTCCGGCGCCGGAGGTGCTGAAGGCGGTGGAGGAGGAACGGCGTCTGCAGCTCTATTCCGACCCGGAGAGCCTGAAGCTGCGGCAGACCCTCGCCGGACGCTACGGCCTGACCGCCGAACAGGTGATGGTGACCAACGGCTCGGACGAGGCCCTGACCTTCGCCTTCATGGCCTTCGGGGATGATGCCGCGCCTCTGGTCTATCCGGATATCACCTACGGCTTCTATCCGGTGCTGGCGGACCTGCTGCGCATTCCCAGCCGCACGGTTCCCCTGGACGGGGACTTCCGCATCCGCCCGGAGGATTACTATGACGCGAAGGGCACGGTGGTCATCGCCAACCCCAACGCCCCCACGGGCATCGCCCTGGATCTGGGGGAGATCGAGAGCATTTTGCAGCGCAACCGGGATCATGTGGTGCTGGTGGACGAGGCCTACGTGGATTTCGGCGGGCAGTCGGCCCTGCCCCTGCTGGAGAAGTACGAAAACCTGCTGATCATCCAGACTTTCTCCAAATCCCGGTCCATGGCCGGAGCCCGTCTGGGGTTTGCCATGGGCGGCGAGGACCTCATCCGGGACCTGAAGACCATCCAGTATTCCACCAATCCCTACAACGTGAACCGCATGACTTCCGCGGCGGGCATCGCCGCCATCGAGGCCCAGGCGTATTATGACGACTGCTGCGCGAAGATCCGGCAGAACCGGGCCTGGACGAAGGATCGGCTGGAGGAGCTGGGTTTTGCCGTCCTCCCCAGCAGCACGAATTTCCTCTTCGCCCGGTCGGACCGGATCGGAGGCGAAGAACTGTACCTGGCCATGAAGGAGAAGGGCATCCTCATCCGCCACTTTACGGCGGATCGGATCAAGGACTACAACCGCATCACCATCGGCACAGCCGAACAGATGGAGACCTTCATCGCCGGTGTGCGGGAATGCTTGGAGGAAAAAGCATGAGAAACGCAGAGATCGAACGGAAAACGGCGGAAACGGACATCCTCCTCCGGCTGGAGCTGGATGGGACCGGCAAGGCGGACGTGGATTCCGGCGTGGGCTTCCTGGACCATATGCTCACCCTGTTTGCGAAGCACGGGCGCTTCGACCTGACCCTGCGCTGCCAGGGGGACACGAAGGTGGACGACCACCACTCGGTAGAGGATATCGGCATCTGCCTGGGCCAGGCCTTCAGGACCGCCCTGGGGGAGAAAAAGGGCATCTGCCGCTACGGGGACATTACCCTGCCCATGGATGAGACCCTGATGCTGGCGGCGGCGGACATCTCCGGCCGGGGCGGCTTCTATCCGGATCTCCGCATCCCGGCGGGGAAGGTGGGCACCTTTGATACGGAACTGGGAGCGGAGTTCTGGCTGGCCTTCGCCCGGGAGTCGGGGATCACCCTCCACCTGCGGCAGCTGGCGGGGGACAATTCCCACCATATCCTGGAAGCCACCTTCAAGGCGGTTGGCCACGCCCTGCGGAAGGCCGTCACCGTGGACTGGGCCTTCGCCCAGGAGGTGCCCTCCACCAAGGGGACGCTGTCATGATCGCCATTGTGGATTACGGCGTGGGGAACCTGTTTTCCCTGCGCTCCTCCCTGGGCTTTCTGGGGGCGGAGGCGGAGGTCACCGGGGATCCGGAACGGCTCCGCCGGGCGGACAAGCTCATCCTCCCGGGCGTCGGCGCCTTCGGGGACGCGGCGGACAAGCTCCGGGCCACAGGGCTGGACCGGGTGCTCCTGGAGGAAGTGGACAAGGGCAAGCTGCTCCTGGGCATCTGCCTGGGGATGCAGCTCCTGTTCCAGCGGAGCTATGAATACGGGGAGCATGCGGGGCTCGGTCTGCTGGAGGGAAGCGTCGTTCCCATGGAGGGACGGCTGCCCGGAGAACTGAAGATCCCCCATATCGGCTGGAATGCCCTCCGGTATACCAGACCGCATCCCCTGTTCCGGGAAGTGGAGGAGGGCTCCTGCGTCTATTTCGTCCATTCCTTCTTCGTGGAGGAGACCGCTCCCAGCATCGTCGCCACCGCGGAATACGGGGTGAACGTGGGCGCAGCGGCGGCGAAGGAGAACGTTATGGGCTGCCAGTTCCATCCGGAGAAGAGCGGCGGCGTGGGCATGAAGATCCTGCGGGCCTTCTGCGATATGGAGGGAAAGGCATGATCCTGCTGCCGGCCATCGATTTATACGAGGGAAAGGCGGTCCGCCTGAAGAAGGGGGACTATGCCGAAATGACCGTTTACCGGGAGGACCCGGTGAACCTGGCTTCCGAGATGGAAGCGCAGGGGGCGGAATGGATCCATATCGTGGATCTGGAGGGGGCCAAAAGCGGCCTCGCTCCCAATCTGCCCATCGCGGCGGAGATCGCCCGCACCACCGGCCTGAAGGTGGAATACGGCGGGGGCCTCCGGAGTCTGGAGGTCCTGGAGCGCTGCATCGACGGGAGCGTGAGCCGGGCCATCCTGGGCACCGCCGCCGTGACGGATCCGGAGCTGCTGGCCGCAGCCGTAGCCCGGTGGGGGGAGAAGATCGCCGCCGGGGCGGACATCAAGGACGGGAAGATCGCCATCAAGGGCTGGCTGGAGACCGCGGAGGAAGGGCTGGAAGCCTTTCTGGACCGGATGGAAGCCGTGGGGGTGCAGACCGCCATCTGCACGGATATCTCCCGGGACGGGATGCTGAAGGGAACGAACCGGGAGTTGTACGCCTCCCTGGCGGACCGGAAGGGGCCCCGGCTGGTGGCCTCCGGCGGGGTATCCTCCCTGGAGGATATCCGGGCCCTGCGGGACATGGGCCTCTACGGGGCCATTTTGGGGAAGGCCTATTATACGGGGGCGGTGGACCTCCGGGAAGGGATCGAGGCGGCAACATGATCACAAAACGGATCATCCCCTGCCTGGACGTACGGGACGGCCGGGTGGTGAAGGGCGTGAACTTCCTGGGGCTTCGGGACGTGGATTCCCCGGTGAAGCTGGCCCGGTATTACTCCGAATGCGGCGCGGACGAGCTGGTGTTCTACGACATCACCGCTTCCGCCGAGGGCAGAAAGATCTTTACAGATATCCTCCGGGAGGCGGCGGCCACCATCTTCATCCCCCTCACCGTGGGGGGCGGCATCAGCTCCGTGGAGGATTTCGACCGGGTGCTGAAATGCGGCGCGGACAAGGTGAGCGTCAACTCCGGCGCCATCAGAAGGCCGGAGCTCATCGGGGAAGCGGCGAAGAAATACGGGGACCAGTGCGTGGTCCTCAGCGCGGATATCAAGCGGGTGGACGGCGCCTTCCACATTTTCGCCAAGGGCGGACGGGAGGATACGGGCCTGGAGGCCATCCAGTGGATCAAGGACGGGGTCGCTCGCGGAGCCGGGGAGATCGTGGCCAACTCCATGGATACGGACGGAGTGAAGGGCGGTTTCGACCTGGAGCTCCTGGAGCGCATCTGCGACGCGGTGCGGGTGCCCGTCATCGCCTCCGGCGGCGCGGGGAGCATGGAGGACTTCACCACCCTGTTCAAGACCGTGCCCGAGATCAGCGCGGGCCTGGCCGCCAGCGTGTTCCACTTTGGGGAGATCCCCATTCCGGAGCTGAAGAAAAAGCTCCGGGCGGATGGGATAGAAATGAGGATGGAAGCATGATCAGCATCGATGAACTGAAATTCGACGAGCGGGGCCTGATCCCCGCCATCGTGACGGACGCCCGCACCGGGCAGGTCCTGACCCTGGCCTGGATGAACCGGGAGAGCCTGGGCATCTCCATGGAGAAGGAGCTCACCTGCTTCTGGAGCCGGTCCCGGCAGGAACTGTGGCTCAAGGGGGAGACCAGCGGGAATTACCAGCATATCGTCTCCATCACGGCGGACTGCGACCGGGACGCCCTGGTGGTGGCGGTGGAGAAGGACGGCCCCGCCTGCCATACGGGCACGGAATCCTGCTTCACCGCTCCGGTGTGGGAGAGCGATACCCGGCAGGAATTCCATCTTCGGGACCTGTACGCCCTGCTGGAGGGGCGGAAGCGGGACAAGCCCGAAGGCTCCTACACCACCTATCTTTTTGAGAAGGGCCTGGACAAGATCCTGAAGAAGGTGGGGGAGGAGAGCACCGAGGTCATCATCGCCGCCAAGGCGGAGGACCGGAAGGAGACCGTGTACGAGCTGGCGGACCTCATGTACCACGCCATGGTGCTCATGGTGGAGATGGGCATCCCCCTGGAGGAGGTGCGGCAGGAGCTGGCCTCCCGCCACGTTATCGACCACAAGGTAAAGCAGGAGAAGATGACCTGATGGGCGGATCAGACAGGAATCACAGCCTCGCAGAGTTCGCGCCCGCAGGCGCGAAGAAAACGGAAAGCCTTTTCGGGCGGAATTCATTTCTGCCCGAAAATCCAGCTATCGCCGCAAGTGTCGAAGCGTTCGCCCGAGGCGCGCAGCGGCGATGTGATCCTGATCGACCCGGAGCCCGGCGGAGCGGGTCCGGGTCGAAGATATCCAACTTCCACACCCATACGGTCTACTGCGATGGAAAGGATATCCCCCGGGAACTGGCGGAAGAGGCGGTCCGCCTGGGGTGTCCGGCCCTGGGCTTCTCCGGCCACAGCTATACCGCCTATGACCCGGACTGCTGCATGTCGCCGGAGGGGTCGGCAGCTTACCGCCGGGAGGTGCTGGCCCTGCGGGAGGAATATGCGGGAAAGCTGGATATCCGCTTGGGTCTGGAGCAGGACTATTATTCCGAACTGCCCAGGGAGGAATATGACTACCTCATCGGCAGCGTCCACGCGGTGAAGAAAAACGGTGAATTCGTGATCGTGGATTGGAGCAGGGACATGCTTCTCAAGGGCGTGGAAAAGCTCTACGGCGGGGACATCTATGCCTTCGCCGAGGATTATTTCCGCCTGGTGGGGGACCTGTGGGAGCGGACCCGCTGCCGCATCGTGGGGCACTTCGATCTGCTGACCAAGTTCAACGAAGACGGGACCCTGCTGGATGAAACCCATCCCCGTTACCTCCGGGCGGCGGGGGAGGCCCTGGACCGGCTCCTGGAAGCGCCGGTGCTCTTCGAGATCAACACCGGGTCCATGGCAAGAGGCTATCGGACGACGCCCTATCCCGGCCCCATCCTCCGGCGGGCCATCGCAAGGAAGGGCGGGACCTTTATCCTCTCTTCGGACTGTCACCGGAAGGAGCAGCTCCTGTACGGCCTGGAGGATCAGCTGAATCAGCCCTATGAAAGGGTGGAGGAAGCGCCGTAATAACAACAAATGACGGGGTGCGGCCAAAGGGCCGCACCCCGTATGTTTTTCTGACTCAGTCCCGGCGGATGAAGTCCGCCATATCGTCCAGGACCTCCGGGCCGATGTGCCGTTCTGTCCGGTACTCCTTGCTCGCT
>CAMZJG010000046.1 GCA_947307505.1 uncultured Clostridia bacterium
GTAGAGTTCGGTCACGGTCCCGGTGCGGGTCAGGGTCAGCACCAGGATATCCCCGTCGATCCGGTAGATCAGCAGCAGGTCCGGGGAGACCTGACATTCCCGGTACCCGGTCCATCGGCCGGAAAGGGGACGGTCCCGGTTTTCCGGGGGCAGGGGCTCTCCCGCCGCCAGGGCGGCGATCACCGCTTTCAGCGGACGCATATCCCGCCCCTTCTGGACGGCCCGCTGATAATCCCGCTCAAACTGGGCGGTGGGCTTGACGGTGTATTTCATCGGCGTACATTCCTTTACTTGGTATGAAATGCATCAACTGGAGCGGGGCTCCCATTGTCCGCTGCGGCGGGGCTGAAGGTACCCTCATCCGCCCTGCGGGGGATGTCGGCTGACATCTTCCCCCCCCCGAGGGGAAGCCAGAGTGCCGGCAGCCGGCCACGAATCCCCGGAACGCATGTTTCCTAGTCCCTAGCCCCCAGCCCCTTGCCTTCCAGATCCTTGAACAGCTCGTTCGGGTCCTCGTAGCCCTTGACCTTTGGATTCCGGGCGATATTTTCCGCATCCCGCATGGCTGCCATGGTGTCCTTGTTCGGGCGGTCCCATTTGATCTCAAAGGGGATCCGGCTCTCCCGCACAGCCTGG
Source organism: uncultured Clostridia bacterium (assembly GCA_947307505.1). The sequence continues at coordinate 637 of CAMZJG010000046.1, forward strand.
CGGAGAAAAACGGTAACGGCGGTGGTCAGATTCATTCCCAGTTCGCTGAACAAGGCTTCGGCCTCGGCTTTCAGCTCCGTATCGACGCGTATGCAGATATTTGTGGTGGTGGACATAAGGTCATCTCCTCCTTTGTATTGCATTATACATGCGTGGTAATATTAATGCAATACCAAAATAAAAATCCCCCTGAGCCATGGCTCAGGGGGATTCGGCGCTGTTTCGAAAACTCAGTTGGTGTACACCAGGGAGACCTCGCGGTCGTCCATGGCCCGCTCGATGGCGGTCATCAGGGTCTGAATATTGCCGGCGTAAACGTAATACTCCGCCGCTCCGTCCACCACGCAGGCGTACTGTCGGTCGTTGATCTTGTGGAAGGTCATGACCCGCTCCTCGCCGCTCTTCAGCTTTACGGTGATGGAGTAGGAGTAGTCTGCGTCGTAGGTCATGCCCTCGGACAGGGTGTTGACCTCCCGGAAGTTCAGGGTACGGGAGAAGATCCGCTTGGTGTTGGTCTCGTGGATATCCTTGCCGTTGATATGGCTGCAGGTCCGGACCACGTCTATGCCGGAGCCGGTGACGTCGTCGTACTCATAAAGCTCCATGACGAAGATCTCTCCGTCAAAGTCGTAGGTGATGGATTCCACGTCATGGATGTTGATGATCCAGATGGCCCGGATGAGCAGATTCATATAATTGGTGTCGATCCACTCGAAATTGTCTTCCGAGTACCTCAGGATCGTGAGGTAATCCACCTCTCCGGCCAGGTAGGCGTCGTACTGCCGGCCCAGGCAGGTGTAGGCGGCGCCGGAGAATGCGGTGCCGATGACCAGGTCGATGGTATTGCCGGAGGTATCCTCCAGATACAGCCGGGCGGGCTTGTCAAAGCCGTACTCCTTGAACTGGTCCGGGGTGATGTCCCCCACCATATCTGCGTAGCTGATGGTGGCCAGAACGTCCAGGATGCTCTCGATCTTCTCGTCCGCGCAGGAGGACACCACAGGCTGGGTCATCATGTACACGGAGGAGGACTTATTGTCCGGCATGGTGAAATCCTTGTCCAGCCAGATCTCGATGGGGGTCCCGTCCCGCCGGGTCATGATGATATGGCAGATGTTGGTGTAGATCTCCTCCTCCTCGTATTTGGGGAAGGAGGCGACGTTGCGGAACTCAAAGGGCTTCCGCATGAGCAGCTCGCCCAGGTAATTGCCCACGGTGTAAACGATCCGATCCTCTTTGGTCATCACGTAGTAGTTGCGCTGCACCGGGGTCATGCTGCCCACGTACAGGGTAACGTCGGAACCGTCCTGGAAGGTGATGGTGATGGTGAACTGAGGTTCCTCCAGCCCGTAGATGGACAGGTCCTCCGGATCCTCCTCCACCTTCGCCGTGGCGGTGAGGGAGGTGAAGGTATACATCATGGAGCGGAACTTGGAGGTGTTGTATCCGAAGAAGGTATCGTCCGGCACGGCGGCATACTCATACAGACCGTTCTCCTTCTGGGAGATATTGATCTCAAAGGTGCTGCCGTCCTCATACAGGCAGTCGAACCGCACCACTTCGTTGCCGGCGGCTTTGATGATGTAGTACACCGGCGCTTCCGTGGCGGTAGGGGAGGGGGAGACCAGCTCGACGGGGGTCTCTTCCTCCGGGAAAACGTACTTGAGGATCACGAAGGCCAGGGCTAAGACCACCACCGCGCCTCCGGCGATCAGGATGCGCTTGATGTTCTTGGACATTACAGATGTCTCCTCTTAGACCAGATAATGATACCGATGACCAGAATGGCGAGAGGCATGGCGATGACCACGACCCACAGGACGACCCGGACCTGCCAGGTGAGGATGTTCAGGGTGTTGGATTCAAAGTTCTTGTCCTCGATGACCACCACGTCGTTGTACTCGCTGATGTAGTCCACCACGGTCTCGATGAACTGGGCATTCAGGAAGTTGGAGGCCTTGGGGGTCAGCACAGAGTCGGAGATGAGGCCCGCGGTGCAGAAGATCAGGTCGCTGCGGGTGTAGTTCAGGTTCTTGTCCGAGACCACATACTCGGAGATCACGCACATGTTGAAGGGGCCGACGTCGTCTTCCTCGGTCTGGTCGTAGTTCGTGAAGGCGGCGGACAGGTCCTTGGCGTAGGACCGAGCGGAAGAGGTCATCAGAGCCCGGACCTTCACGGAGGCCGTCTCGGTACCGGTCATTTCAATGGGCATGGCGGCGGGGATGATGGCGAAGTAGTTCCGGGTGTTCAGCTTCTCCGTCACGTTCTCGATGGAGGCGATGGTGGGAACCACGTACATGGGGTAGCCGCTGAGGCTCTGGTAGTTGTCCAGGATCATTTTGTTCTCGTACCGGACGCCCCATTCCTCGAAGAGGATGTTCAGATTGGTGAGCTCGGTGCTGGTCTGGGGGGTGAGGGAGATGATGGCGTCGCCGCCCCGCATGAAGAACTCATGCAGCTTATCCGTCTCCTCCTTGCTGTAGTCCGTATCCGGGGAGGAGATGATGATCAGGTTGCATTCCTCGGGGATATCCTCCTGGGCCAGGATGATGTTGCTGGTCTCGTAGTTCATCTTCACCAGCAGGCCGGAGAGCTCGTCCAGGCCGTAGTCCTCGCCGTGGCCGCGGATGTAGACGGCGGAGTTCACGGTCTCCTGGGTGACGAAGAGCAGGGCGGAGGTGAGGCGCTGCTCAGCCCGGAGACCGACGTAGTAGGTGGTGTTGGTCTCTTGGTCCACCTTCATGTTGTACATGCTGGTGGGGGGCATATAGGTCTTCCGAAGGTCGCTTTCCACGATGATATAGTTGGCACTCATGTCGCCCAGTTCATTGTACTGGTCGAAGATCTTCGGGTTCATGTTGGGGCTGATGTACCGGACCTTGATCTTGCCGCCCCCCAGGGCTTCGTAACGCTGCAGGATCTCATACAGGTTGCTCAGCAGCTCGGTGGAGTCCCGGTAGTCGGTCTCGTCCGCCAGGACGGTGATCAGTACGTCCCGCTCCAGATCGTCGATGACCTCCTTGGTATCTTCGGAGATCTCAAACAGACCTTCCCGGGTCATATCGAATTCCCAGACGAAACGCTTGGTCATATAGCCCAGGAGCACGTTCACCAGGATGACGGCGACGATAAAGATGATGGTAAACACGGTGGCGAGGGTGCCGTACTTGAATTTCCTGCTTTTGATCTCTTCTTCTTCCGCCGCAAGTTCGGCGTCGATCAAACCTTCGTTCAGCAGTTCGTCTTCTTTTCTGCGTTTCATGTGTCGTACCTCCTTCCCCTCAGCTCCAGCGCTTCTTTTCCAGGACCCGGACGGTCAGGAAAAGGAAGACGGCAGAGACGCAGAGATAGAATACAAAGTCGGCCACGGAGAAGACGCCGACGTAGAATGTGTTGAACCGGCGGTAAATGCTGATCCAGTAGAGGATCTGCTTGATCCAGCCCACGTTTACCAGGTCGTAGGCGTAGTCCAGCAGGAACAGGGTCACGTTGATGGCCAGGGTGGCGATGTTGGCCACCAGCTGGTTTTCCGTCAAGGAGGAAACGAAACAGCCGATGGCGATGTACACGGCCGCCGCGCTCAGCAGAGCGATGTAGTTGCCGATGATGATGGCTGCGTTGGGGGTGCTCATGGCGGCGATGATGATGACCTGCACCAGCATGAGCGCCAGGGTGATGACGAAGACGGTATAGGCGGCCAGGAACTTGCCCATCACGATGCCCACGGGCCGCACGGGGGAGGTGAGCAGGAGCTGATCCGTCTTCTGCTTGTAATCTTCACTGAAGGTGCGCATGGTGAGGATGGGCACCAGGATCATCATGGCATACAGCATGACGGTGTAACAGGTGGTGAGCCGGTTTTCACCGGTGAGCATGTTCATCAGGAAGAATACCAGGTTCATCACGAACAGGAAGGCTGCAATGAACACATAGCCGACCGGAGAGGTGAAATAGGCTCTCAGGTCCCGTTTATAGATCGCGGACATCAGATCTCCTCCTCCTTGCCTTCGGATGCCGGGGCGGCCGCTGCCTCCGCCGGATCAGGCTGCTCGGACGGCTCCGGGGAGGCGTATGCCTCCTGGTCGGATCCCTCGCCGCCGCTGACGTTCAGGGCGACCTCTCCGGGCACCTTCTTGGGGGCCTTGTTGTGGGGATCACGCTGCTTCTTCTTCTCCTCCACCAGCTTGAGGAAGATGTCCTCCAGGCTGAGGTCCATGCTCTTCAGCTGCAGGATGGGGTAGCCTGCCTTGGCCAGGGCGGCGAACATGGGCTTGCGGATATCCACATTGGGCCGGGCTTCCACCAGGAAATCGTAAGAGCCCTTCTCGGCCTGGACGGTCACATCCGCGAAGCGGACGCCGTCGATGCTCCGCAGGAGTTTCCGGACGGAGTCTCTGGGGCCCGCCACCCGCACGGTGAGCTTCCGGTCCCCGGTGATCATGGCGGAGAGGTTCTCCGGCTTGTCGTCCGCAACGATCTGGCCGTTGTTGATGACCAGGACCCGCTCGCAGATGGCGCTGACCTCCTGCAGGATATGGGTGGAGAGGATGATGGTGCGGTTCTTGCCCAGAGCCTTGATGACGTTGCGGATCTCGATGATCTGCTTGGGATCCAGACCGACGGTGGGCTCGTCCAGGATCAGGACCTCGGGATTGCCGATGAGGGCCTGGGCGAGGCCGACACGCTGCTTATAGCCCTTGGACAGGTTGCGTATCACCCGGGTGTAGTGCTCTTTCAGGCCAACCAGCTCGCAGATCTCGCCGATATGGGCGGAGCGCTTCAGCTCGCCGGAGGGGACCTTCAGGTCAAAAATAAAGTCCAGGTATTCCGCTACGGTCATATCCAGGTACAGGGGCGGCTGCTCCGGCAGGTAGCCGATCTGCCGCTTGGCGGAGACCGGATCCTCCAGAATGTCGATGCCGCCGATGCGGGCGGCGCCGGAGCTGGCGGAGAGGTACCCGGAGATGATGTTCATGGTTGTGGATTTTCCCGCGCCGTTGGGCCCCAGGAAACCCACGATCTCCCCATCCCCGATGGTGAAAGAGAGGCGGTCGATGCCCCGCTTTTTCCCATAGGTTTTTGTGAGATTGGATACTTCGATCATCCGATTGTTCCTCCTTCGGCGCTCCTTCGCCCGGAATACGGCCCGGTTCTGCGAGAAGCGCCTTCCTTCTTGTCGGCTTTGCCGGAAAACCCGGCCATAGGCCGAAAAATGCGTAATTCACCAAAATAGGATTTCTGGTATTATAGCATTCTGTTATTACTTTTTCAACAAATAATTCGCTTGAAAAAAGGCTTGCAATTTGAAGAAAACTGTGTTAGAGTAACTAACGCTCGCAAAAACGGATCGGAGAAAGAGGTGAACCAGCAATGAAGGACGGGATCCATCCGAAGTACTACCAGACTACCATCAAGTGCGCCTGTGGGGAGGTCATCTCCACCGGGTCTACCAAGCAGGATATCAAGGTCGAAATCTGCTCCAAGTGTCACCCCTTTTTCACCGGTAAGCAGAAACTGGTCGATACCAGCGGCCGTGTGGATAAGTTCAACAAGAAGTTTGGCCTTTCCAACTGAAACCTGTCGGATAGAAGCCCTGCGCAGCGCTTGACGCTTTGCGCGGGGCTTTTTCCATGTTTACGGGCCTTCCGGCCCGGCAATAAGCGAGGAGAACGACCATAGACAATAAGCAGAACAGCATACCCGGCCAGGTCCGGGAGAGAGCCGTTCTCGTGGGGCTGGATGCGGCCAGCATGGAGCCCGGGGAACGGAGCAGCGAAATCAGCATGGCGGAGCTGGAAGCTCTGCTGGAGACCGCGGGGGGAGAGGCGGTGGCCTGGACCCTGCAGAACCGGGATGCGCCGGATCCCGGCAGCTTCATCGGCAGCGGCAAGGTGCAGGAGGTCAAAGAACTGGTCCGGTCAGAGCACTGCGATCTGGTGGTGTTCGACAATGAACTCAGTCCCTCCCAGATGCGCGTCCTGTCTGAGGCTCTGGAGACGAAGGTCCTGGACCGCAGCGGTCTGATCCTGGATATCTTTGCGGGCCGGGCCCGCACCCGGGAGGGCCGGCTCCAGGTGGAGCTGGCCCAGTACCAGTACCTCCTGCCCCGACTCACGGGCATGTGGACCCATCTGGTGCGCCAGACTGCCTCCGGGGGCAGCAGCCCCATCGGCACCCGCGGTCCCGGCGAGACCCAGCTGGAGACGGACCGGCGGCATATCCGCCGGAAGATCCAGAAGCTGCGGGAAGAACTGGAGGAGGTGCGCCGGGTGCGGAGCACCCAGCGGCGCATGCGGCAGAAGAACGAGGTGCCCACCGTGGCCCTGGTGGGCTATACCAACGCGGGCAAGAGCACCCTGATGAACGCCCTCACGGGAGCGGGTCTCCAGACCGGGGACCGGCTGTTCGACACCCTGGATACCACGACCCGCCGGCTGCGGCTGGACGAGACCACCGAGGTCCTTCTGAGCGATACCGTGGGCTTCATCCGCAAGCTCCCCACCCAGCTGGTGGAGGCTTTCAAGGCCACCCTGGAGGA
>CAMZJG010000047.1 GCA_947307505.1 uncultured Clostridia bacterium
GCGGCGAGCTCACCGTGGATACCTACAAATACTTCCTGGATATCGAGAGGAAGGAAAGACTGTAAATCCAGTTCAGCCGAAAAGGCCGGAGAGCCGGATCCCCCGCAGAAGCGGGAAAAGGGCCGCGCTCTCCGGCCTCTTTCTATATCCGCAATACAATCATAAAAACAATGCCATCTAGTCGATGATTGACGGATACATGATCCTGTGATACAATATACATAATATGATGGATTATATGCTGGAGGGGTTGGCATGGACTGGACAAAGGAACGGATACATGGGGCGGTGGAGGCCCAGCGGGAATTCTTCCTCCGGGGGGAGACCCTTTCCGTGGACTGGCGCATCCGGCAGCTGAAGCGGCTGAAGGATGCGGTGAAGCGGCATGAGGGGGCGCTGCTGGAGGCTCTGGCGGCAGATCTGGGACGGAGCGAAGCGGAGGCCTATTTCTGCGATATCGGATCCGTCATCCTGGAGCTGAACGAGACCATCCGGGGACTGCGGCGCTGGGCCGGAACGGAGATCCGGTTCAGCGGGTTCCATTGCTTCCCGAGCCTGCTCACCCGGGTGTACAAGATGCCCTATGGGGTGTGCCTCATCATCAGCCCCTTCAACTTTCCCGTTCTTCTGTCCCTGGGGGTCCTGGCGGCGGCCATCGCCGGAGGCAACACCGCGGTGCTCAAGACCAGCTCCAAGTCCGCGGCCTGCACCGCCGCCCTGGGAGAGCTCATCCGGGATACCTTTCCTCCGGAGTACGTGACCCTGGTGGAGGGCGGCCACGGTACGGCGGACCTGTGTCTGGAGGAGCGTTTCGACAAGATCTTCTATACCGGCTCCCCCCGGGTGGGCGCCCATGTGATGGAAATGGCGTCGAAGCACCTGACCCCCGTGGCGCTGGAGCTGGGGGGCGAAACGGGCAACTGGTGCGTGGTGCGCAAGGACGCGGATCTGCGGGACGCCGCGCGGAAGATCGCCTTTTTCAAGCTCTGCAACAGCGGACAGATTTGCATCAATATCAACCAGACGGCGGTGGCGGAGGAGGTCGCGGAGGATTTCCTCCGGGAGCTGAAGGAGGCGTTCCGGCGGCAGATCGGGGAGAACGCGCCGGAGAACCCGGAATACCCCCGGCTCATCAGCGCCGCCGCCTATGAGAAATGCGCCCGGGAGGCGGAGGAATACCGGGATCGGATCGTGTACGGGGGCAGGGGAGACCCGGAGAGCCTGCGCTATGCGCCAACCATCCTGTACCCCATCGGGGCGGATGAACCCATCGTGCGGCACGAGCTGTTTTCCCCGCTGCTCCCGGTGGTGCCTTTCCCGGACCGGGAGGCGGATCGGCTTCTGGATACCATCGCCCGACGGGAGCATGGGCTGGCGCTGTATCTGTTCACCCGGGACAGGGCCTGGGCGAAGCGGGTCATGTCCACCCAGCAGTACGGCGGGGGCTGTGTGAACGAGGTCTGCCTCCACCTGATGGTGAAGGGCGCTCCCTTTGGCGGCGTCGGCCATTCCGGCATGGGAGCCTATCACGGGATCTGGGGCTTCCGGGAATTCACGCACCCCTCCACGGTGCTGTTCGGCGCCCGGCATTTCAACCTTCCTCTGCGGGAACACCCCTATACCGGAAAGAAAAACGCCTGGAAGATGAAGGTCCTGCGGATCTTTGAACGATAAGGAGAGAAAACGATGGGATTTGCCAAAACGGCGTACTGCCGCGTGTTTCAGTCGATCATGAAGGTGGGGAACTATTTTCTGCCCTTCCGCACGCCCGAGACTCTGAGCGGGGCGGGCTGCGTGGAGCGGCTCCCGGAGGAAATGAAAAAACGGAATGTCCGCCGACCGCTCCTGGTGACGGACGGCGGCCTGATGAAGCTGGGTCTGCCCCAGGGCCTCCTGCGGGCCATGGAGAAGGCAGGGATGCCCTGCACCCTCTTCTGCGATATCCAGCCCAACCCCACGGATGAGAATGTGGAGGCGGGGTTTCGGGTATTCCGGGAGTCCGGCTGCGACGCCATCGTGGCTATGGGCGGAGGTTCCCCCATGGACTGCGCCAAGGCCATTGCCGCCCGGAACGCCCATCCCGGGCGAAGCGTCGCGCAGCTTCAGGGCGTCCTCACCGTGCATAAGCGGGTGGTCCCCCTGTGGGCCGTTCCCACCACCGCGGGCACCGGTTCAGAGACCACTGTGGCGGCGGTGATCACCGTTGCGGAGACCCGGCACAAGGCCTCCATCAACGACCCGGTGCTCATGCCCCGGTATGCGGTGCTGGACCCGGAGCTCACCGTGGGCCTGCCGCCCCATATCACCGCCGCGACCGGGCTGGACGCACTGTGCCACGCGGTGGAAAGTTATCTCAACCACACCTACTGCACCGGACTGGAACTGGATTATGCCCGCCGGGCGGTGCGGCTGGTGCACGACAATCTCTATCTGGTTTACCGGGACGGGAGCGATCTGGAAGCCCGGCAGAATATGCAGCTGGCAGCTTTCTATGCCGGACGGAGCTTCACCCGGGGCTGCGTGGGCTATATCCACGCCGTCGGCCATACTCTCAGCGGGCTCTACGGACTGCCTCACGGCCTGGCCATGAGCGTCCTGATGCCCCACGTACTGCGGCAGTACGGCTCCGCCGCGGAAAAACGCCTGGGTGAGCTGGCGGAGGTCTGCGGCATAATGGGCGGCAGCGACCGGGAAAAGGCGGACCGCTTCATTGCCTGGATCGAGGGGATGAAAGAGAAAATGGGCATCCCCGAGGGGCTGGACTGCATCCGTCCCGAGGACGTGTCCCGGATCGTCCGATGGGCGGACCGGGAGGCGAATCCCCTGTATCCCGTTCCGCAGGTCTGGGGAGAGACCGAGCTCCGGACGCTCCTGGATACCGTTGTCCGGGCCGGAGGAAAGCGGCTTCCCCGCAGCCAGACCGCGTGATCCCGGAACCTTCCGCCTCCCGGAGGAGCATCGCTCCCCGGGAGGCTTTTTTTCGGGAGACATGGTCAGGCAAAGCTGCTCGCTTTCCCCTTGACCCGGCGGTGAGGGCTTGATATAATACTTAACACTGCATGACCGCAAGAGAACGATCATAGAATGGAGAGGTAACCGCTATGCTGAGTCCTAAACAAAACTATTACGAGGCGGCCAAGGGCCTGAATCCCGACCGCTATGCCAACCAGTACGAGGCTATCCGCCTGGTGCTGCATCCCGCCATGTTCCACAGCACCTCCCCCAAGTACGGCGAGGAGAACGTGGTGAACGCCTGGGGCGTTACCAACTCTTACCCTCTGGGTACCCCCGGCGCTTTCCCGGTACATACGCCGGACAAGATCGTCATCAAGGACATTGAGCACTGGCAGGATTACGTCCATGCCCCCAGCCTGGATTTCCCGGATGAGGAGTGGGCCATGATCAAGGGCATCATGGACAAGACGGATTCCAACCTGGCCTGGAAGGCCCCCTTCATCGCCCCCGGCCTCTTTGAGCAGTGCCATCATCTGGGCGAGATCCAGAACACCATGATCAACCTCTATGAGTATCCGGATGAGATGCACGATCTCATCAAATATCTCAAGGATTATGAGCTGCGCCTGGCGGAGCTGATCTGCGCCAAGCTGCAGCCCGACGCCCTGTTCCATCATGACGACTGGGGCAGCCGCACCAGCACCTTCATGAGCCCCGCCATGTTCGAGGACTTTTTCGTGGACGCCTACAAGGAGATCTACGGCTACTACAAGTCCCACGGCGTGCAGCTGGTCATCCACCACAGCGACAGCTACGGCGCCACCCTGGTGCCCGCCATGATCGAGATGGGCATCGACGTGTGGCAGGGCTGCATGAGCTCCAACAATCTGCCGGAGCTGACGAAGCAGTACTGCGGCAAGATCGGCTTCATGGGCGGCTTCGACGGTGCGGACTTCGACTACGAGGGCTGGGATCCCGAGAAGACCAAGCAGAAGGTCTGGGAGCTGCTGGATGCCTGTACCCCCAGAGGCTTCATCCCCTGCGTCGGCCAGGGCGGCCCGGGCAGCGTGTACGACGGCGTGTACGACTGCATCATGGACGCCATCGACGAATACAACGCCAAGCACTTCGGCATCGACCGGAGCCAGATCGTCCGCAGCCCCCTCCAGTACGAGAAGAAGGGCTACATGTAATATCCGCTGAATTGCACCCACGTCCTCCCCGGCCTTGCCGGGGAGGACGTTTCCTTTTGCCTTGACGCGCCTTTGCGGAGAGGGTATAATCTGACTTATACAGGAAACCAAAAACGAATCGAACGGAGGTCAACAGCAGATGTTCTTTACCAAGTTCAATCCCCTGACGGATGAAGAAGTCCAGCGGAAGGTCGACGCCCAGCGCCGTCCCGCGGGCGGCGGCAAGGGCTACCTGGCGGGAAAATCCTTCAAGGCCATGCTGGAAGGAGAATTCGCTCCTCAGCAGTTGGAGTACGTATTCAAGGATGAGGAGACCCTGGTGTTCACGGAGAACGGCCAGGAATACACCGCGCCTTACGCCGCGCTGGAGATGGAGCATGTGACCCTCTTCAGCCATCTGGTCCCCGGCACCACCAGGGGCTGGCATGTGATCCTGGACTGGAAGACCAAGGCCATCACCGCCTTCGAGACCTGGTTCGGCATCCGGGTAGCCGTGGGCGGCAGCCTGTTCGGCGACAAGGAGCCGGATTATTACCGGGATGTGCCCCGGGAGATCCAGCGGCAGTATTACTTCGGCTGGGCGGATTTCGGCAATAACGAAAAGCCCGCGCTGAACACCACCACCAACCGGATCGAAGGCCGCGGCCTGCACTGGAAATTCGATACCGGCCATGAGATGCTCACCTTCTTCCCCAGCGTGGTCTGCTGCACCCTGGTGGAGCTGGGGGACAAAATGGGCGGCATCACCATGGCGAACCCTGCGGACTATCTGAAGATCGATGATGAAAAATACATCTTCAGCCGGGGTGAGGTGGAGTTCTCCGGCAAGTTCTGGATCGAGGTCATGAACTTCTTCGAGGATAAGGCCATCGGCCTGGAGTTCGGCTTCGAGGAAGACGACAGCTTCACCTACCGCCTCCACACAGCGGACATCAAGATCACCGGCGACGCGGCCCATCTGGAGAGCATCTACACCTTCGGCGATAAGGAACCCCCCATGGCTCGCCTGGCGGGACGCAAGGGCGGCCGCTATGCCTATCGTCCCATGGATATCGACCAGCCCATGAGCCACGAGGAAGCCCTGCAGCATGCCAACGAGTCCCACCGCATCTTTGAGGTGGACGGCCCCAACATCATGGCCAGTAAGAACACTCTGCCCTTCTCCAAGTTCCTCATCGGCAAGAAGTTCAAGGTCAAGCTGGACATGGAAAAGCACGCCATCGCTCCCTGGACCGGGGACCAGAGCACGGTGTACGAGTACGACGTGTTCAGCGAACGGTTCCTGAAGTACCGGGAGAACGACGGAGAGTGGAAGGAAGCCAAGTACATCTGCTTCGAGCCCGCCAAGGACATCTATTTCTTCTCCCATATGGTCACGGATGATCCCGATTACGCCAACCTGACCCATGCCTGCGACTTCTCCAACGGCCTCACCACCACCGTCCGGGCCCAGATCGGCAACTGGCACAGCGAGTGGGAGATCGGCTCCAAGGTCAACTTCGGCACCCTGGAATACGGCGATATCAAGCCGCCCTTTGCCCGCCGCCACCACTTCACCAACGACCTGGTGGGCAAGAGCTATGCCTGGGCCTACAGCAGCAACATGAGCTCCATCCATGTCTACTCCGCCCCCGAAAGCTCCAGCTGGACCATCTTCCAGCAGAACAACGCCGGCGGCGCCACCTGGTCCAGCCCCTGCTACTACATCAAGCTCCGGGACGACGCCTACATCTTCGAGTGGGTGGAAGAGAACTGCAACGGCATGCAGGGCCTGGTGGTCATCAACCCCAAGACCCTTCACGACGGCGGCTTCTTCTTCGGCGTGGGCCACAACGGTCTGAGCCTGAACATCACCGGCGCCTTCGGCCGCGAGCTGGGCTCCTTCGACATCATGAAGTATTTCGACAAGAAGGGCGACAATATCTAAAAAACGTTCAACGCAGACGCATACTGGGCCTGCCCTCGGGCAGGCCCAGCCTGTACTCATCGGGATGACTGGAGGGATATCATGGCCTATAACGTACTGGTGATGGGCGGAAGTTATTTTCTGGGGAGAATCTTCTGCATCTTTGCCTCCCGGAGGGAGGATATGGAGCTGACTCTGGTGAACCGTGGCCGGTATGCCATGACCCATTACCCCCATCTGCGGGAATACCGGAGCGACCGGCACGACCCCGACGGACTTTCCCGGCTGCCGGAGCAGACGTACGACGCGGCGGTGGATCTGTGCGCCTACGCCCCGGGAGACGTCTCCTTTCTTCTGGACCATCTCCCCGGCTCCGTGAAGCGGTATATCCTCATCAGCACGGCGGACGTATATAAGCGACAGCCGGGACTGGTCCCGGACGAGACGGCGCCGGTGCAGGACAGCCTGGGGACGGGGCCCGCAGCGGAGTATATCTGGAACAAGGTCCTGCTGGAGCGGGAACTGACAGAGGAATGTTCGAAACGGGGCATCGAACCCGTGATCCTGCGTCCCGCCTTCATCTACGGCCCCTATAACTATGCCCCCCGGGAGTCCTGGTATATCCAGCGCATCGTGCAGGGGCAGGATATCCCCGTGCCCGGGGACGCCGCTTCCCGGTTCCAGTTCGTCTTCGTGAAGGATGCGGCGGAGGCCATCCTGGCCTGCGTGGAAAAGCCGGAGGCGGGAGGGAAGATCTATAACCTGGCCGCCCCGGAGGTGCTGGATTACGGTTCCTATACGGAGACTCTGGCGGCGGTGAGCGATATCCCCTTCGCGACCCGTCCGGTGACGGTGGAGGAGGTGCTGCGGGAGAATATCCCCGTGCCCTTCCCTCTGACGGCGGAGGAGAGCGAGCTGTACCGGGGCGACCGGATCGTCCGGGAGCTGGGCCTCGCCTATACCCCCTTCCGGGAGGGGATGGAGAAGACCTACAAGGCTTTCAAGAGCGTGTATCAATAAGACCATATGGAAACAGAGCCGCGGGCAGACGCCCGCGGCTC
>CAMZJG010000048.1 GCA_947307505.1 uncultured Clostridia bacterium
CTCCGTGAATGGAGGACGGAACATGACCAGCTCCCAGGTCGAATGCTTCTTTGCGGCAGCGGAATATAAAAGCTTCACCAAGGCCGCACAGCACCTCTATATGACCACAGCGGCTGTGAGCAAAAATGTGCAGGCCTTGGAGCATGAGCTGGGGGTAACCCTGTTTTGGCGGGGCAGGACCCTTACCCTCACGCCCTCCGGTACAATCCTGCTGGAAACGATGAAGCGCAGCCGCATCTCCTTCTCCCACGCACTGGAGGAGGCCCGCTCCCTCACCAAAGAACTTACCGGAAGCCTGTGTTTTGGCTTTCTCACGGGGCAGATGCTGGATGATGGGATCCGCAGCCTGTTGATGGCTTTTGAACAGAAGCACCCCGGGGTGGAACTGCGGGTACAGAGGGAGGACTACCGTCACTTGAACGAGGGGGTGGCAGAGCAGCGGCTGGACTTCGCAGAACTCATGGAATCCGCCGTAAAACGAAATCCCAAAGTCCGCTATGTGCCGGTGACCCAAATGGATACCTTGCTGGTGATGCCCAAGGATCACCCCTGCGCCGGCAGGGAGGGCCTGCATCTGGCGGATTTCCGGGAGGACCCATTCATTCTTCTGTCGGAATCGGAGAGCCTGTATTCCGCCCGGCTTCTGCGTTCCACCTGTCTGGCAGCGGGCTTTGAGCCCAAGCTCCTGTATGCTCCGGATTTGGATACGGAGATTTTCTGGGTGGAGATGAACAAGGGGCTTGCCATCGCAAACCCCAGCCATGTCATGGCAAACGGTCGGAATGTCACCTGTACCGGTTTGCCGGAGCTGCCTGCGGAGGACTTCGTGCTGATCTGGAACGAGCATAACGATAACCCGCTGGTACGCGTCTTCCTTGAGGAGATGACGCGGGGCTAAACAGACAAACAGGATTTATGGTTGGAAAAGAAAGCTGCGGCAAGGATCATTCCCTGCCGCAGTTTGCATACGATTATCTTCGCAGATCCCGGGTATCCTCGTGGCTATGATGTTCCTCGAGGATGTCTGAAATGCACCCCAACTCGCCGCACTCAAAAAGGGAGAAATCCAGTACCCCCTGTGTACTGCGGCCGGCGTAGCCGTGGACGCCGAAAACATGACGGACATTGTCGCAGCTCAGCACCTCCAGGGGAGGGCCCTCGGCATAGGTGACCCCGTCCGCCATCACGTAGAGGTAGTCGCAGTAGTGGGTAGCCAGGCGCAGGTCGTGGATCACCATAAGGGTCGTCTTGCCGGAATTCTTCAGATAGTCCATGACGAAGAGCTGGTGGCTGATGTCCAGGTGGTTTGTAGGTTCATCCAGGATGAACATGTCCGCCCCCTGTGCTACCGCCCGGGCGATGAAGACCATCTTCCGCTCACCGCCGGAAAGCCGCTGGATGCTTCGATCTGCAAAGCGCTCAATGCCTAACTCCCGCAGGGCAGCAGCCACGATCTCCTTCTTGTGCTGCCGGTTTTTCTCTTTGCGGGCATAGAGGCCCATGGCCACCACGTCGGTGACGGAAAAGTCGAAAGCACAGGTGGCGTCCTGGCCGACGTAGCCGATCATGGAGGCCAGATCTCGCGGGCTGTACTCCCGAATGGATCTTCCGTCGATACGGATGCTGCCTTTATGATAAGGGACGATGCCGAAGGTGGTTTTGATGAGGGTGGACTTACCGCAGCCGTTGGCCCCCACGATGCCCACGATCTGGTTCTCATGGGAGCGGAGGGTGGTGTCGGTGAGAATATCCTTGCCTCCCAGTTTCACAGCAATGTTTTCATATTCGATGGTCATTTCTTCTTGCTGCCCCCATATCCATTTTTGATCATCAGGAACATGAAAAACGGCGCCCCGATGAAGGCGGTGACAATGCCCAGGGGAAGTTCCGCCGCCCCGTGTACGCTGCGGGCGTAGGCATCCGCCCACATGATGTAGGAGGCTCCGAAGAGAGCGCTCATGGGCATGACGATGCGGTTGTCGCTTGTACGGGAGAAGAGGCGCACCACATGGGGCACCACGAGGCCGACGAAGCCGATAATACCTGTGATGGACACCAGGGACGCGACCACCACGGAGACCACGATGAACATCACGGAGCGGAAGAGCCGCACCCGCAGGCCCATGGCTGCCGCGTCCTCATCACCCATCATCATCATGTTGAAGCGGGAGCCCATGCAGGAAAAGACGACTGCCCCGGCCAGAACGAAGCCTGCGGGGATCGCAAGGGTCTTCCACTGGGCGGCGGAGATGGCGCCCATTTGCCAGTTGTACACCGCAGCGATGCCCTCCGGGCTCCGCGCCTTGAAGACCAGGTAGCTGGTGATTGCGCTCATGACGGCGTTCACCGCCGTGCCCGCCAGCAGCAGGGTCACGGGCTGGAGCTTCCCACCCCCGGCCCGTTTCGCCAGGAAGTATACCACAAAGGCCGCAGTCAGTGCCCCGATAAAGGCGAAGGCAGTGGTCTGCCGCTGTCCCTCCAGGAAGGCGATGGGGGCCAGCAGGGCGATGGCCGCTCCAGCGGAGGCCCCGGAGGAGACGCCCAGGACGTAGGGGTCGGCGATGGGGTTCAGCACCAGGGACTGCATAGCTGCGCCGCAAACCGCCAGCCCTGCCCCCACGCAAAGGGCAAAGAGAGTGCGGGGCAATCGGATCTGCCACACGATCTTGTACATGGACTTGGGGAACTCCCCGGCCTCAATCCTGGCTCCCCCGTAAAACATTTTGTCCAGGATAACGGAATAGGCATCCCCAAAGGTGAGCTCGGTCGCTCCGATGCTCACAGTGTAGATCACGGAGAAGATGAGCAGGACGGAGAGAAAGATGAAGAGAAAGGTATGCCACGCTTTTTGTTTCACGCGTACCTCCTTAAGGGCAAACGGGCGGACAGGGTCCGCCCGTCGTTTTTTCGGGTTTGAGGCGTATTGTCAGAACAGGTCGGGGTAGAAGTACTCCGCCATGGTGCGGCAGGCACGGGAGGCGCGGATATCCTGCATGACCGCAACCAGGGGGATGATGAGGAAGTTGTTGTTTACCACAGCGGGGATGTCGGAGCAGGCCTCGTTATTGAGAATGTAGTTTATTTTCTCCTCCACGGACTGCTTGCCGTAGTCGTTGATGATGATGATATCCGGGTTGGCGTCCACCAACACCTCCACGGAGGCCATGAACCAGCGGCTGTCCGCCATCTTGCGGGTGGTGTTGATGCCACCCGCCAGCTCAATGAGGTTGGACTCCAGACCGGCAGCGGTGGTATAGATCTGATCCTCCTTGTACATATCGAAGACGAAGACCCGGGGCTTTTCCTCTTCTTTCACCCCGGCCACGATGGCCTGGGTGGCGGAAATCTCGTCCTTCATCTGCTGGATGAGCGCCTCCGCTTTATCCTCTACCTTGAAGATTTTCCCCAGGTTGCGAATATCCGTATAAATGTCCTCCACCGTCTCGTCCGGAACGATAGTGCCGGTAATAACCAGACAGTTGATCTCCTCCGCCTCCAACTGTTCAAAGGTACCCCAGGAGGTGTCCTTGAAGGAGCTGATCTGACCGATCACCAGGTCGCAGCCGCTGGCCACTGCATTCTCGTTGGATGTGGCGATCTCGGGGATATCCACGAAGTACTCTTCCAGTTCCGGCAGGGGTACGTCCGCCGGGTTCGTGTGCACATTCTTGCCCACGATGTAGTCCTTCAGACCCAGCATGACCATGTTCTCCGCGGCATACAAGTTCGCGCAGAGGACGCCGGTGGGCATCTCCGTAAAGACTACCTCCCGGTCGCCGTTCTGGATCACCACTGTTCCGTACTCCTCGGGAGTGGCAGGGGCCTCGGTGGCGGCGGGAGCCTGGGTCGCGGGAGCCTGGGTGGCGGGGGCTTTGGTCGCTGGAGCTTGAGTCGCAGGTGCTTGAGTGGCAGGGGCGGCTGTGGGCGTCTGGGTGCCGCTCTCGGAGCAGCCGGCAACTGTCAGAAGCAGAAGCAGGGACAGAAGCAGGGCGATGGCGCGGGTCAGCTTTTTCATAAGATCCTCCTTTTCCGGGGGACGGGCCCTGCCCGATCCCTCGTCCGTATCAGACTATCCCCGCAGGGGACGCATGCATGATAATCGGCAAATGGAAAACCTGTCAATTTGCCGGATTGTCAATTTTGTAAAGGAGATATTTAGAATCGGTAAATGTCAGGAAGACGAAAGAGAGCCGTGCTGCGCAGATACTTAGGATTATCCATCAGACTGTGTGGTATAAGCCTAAACTGAAAGGATAGATATCCTATGACAAGCGGAAAAGCCGCCGCGTTGACAAACGCAGCGGCTCCTTTGTTATGATGAAAACAAAGCAACAAAACTGGAGGACGTGCCATGCAGGATTGGCAGACCCTGATCCGCAAGCGGGACTTTCCCATGATCGCACAGGGGGAGTGCGGCGGACACCCCGTGGTATACCTGGATAACGCCGCTACTACCCAGTGTCCACGGCCTGTGCTCTGGGCCCTGGAGAACTACTGGCTGGAGCAGCACGCCAACGTCCACCGGGGGATCTACTGCCGGAGCAGTCAGGCGACAATGGCTATGGAAGAGACCCGGCAGCACACGGCGGAATTCCTCGGGGCAGCCTCCGCACGGGAGATCGTTTTCACCCACGGCACAACGGACGGGCTGAACCTCCTGGCCTCCGCCTTCGGGGACGCAGTGCTGCAGCCTGGCGACCTGGTGCTTGTCACCGAGATGGAACACAATTCCAACCTGCTCCCCTGGCTGGAGGTCTGCCGCCGCCGTGGGGCGACGATGGAACTCGTACCCGTTACCGATGCGGGGGAGTTGGATCAGGAGGCTCTGGACCGGCTGCTGGAGCAGAAGCCGAAGCTCCTCGCCCTGTGTGCCGTTTCCAACGTACTGGGTACCGTGAATCCTTTGAAGGACATCATCCCCCGGGCCCATGCGGCGGGAACCGCAGTGGCGGTGGACGCAGCCCAGGCCTTGCGCCACGGGCTGCCCTCCGTAACCGATCTGGACTGCGATTTTCTCTGCTTCTCCGGCCACAAGCTCATGGGGCCAACGGGCATTGGCGTCCTGTACGGCAAAGAGGAATGGCTGGAAAGGTTCGGCCCGGCCTGCTTCGGCGGCGGAATGGTCAAGGAACTGGATTGGCCGGATGTGATATACGAGGAAATACCGGGCCGCTTCGAAGCAGGTACCCCAAACCTCTCCGGCATCGCCGGTCTGGGGGCGGCGCTGGAATACCTCCAGGCCGTAGGGCGCAAGCGTATCGCCGTCTATGAGGGAGAGCTGATGCGTTATGCGGCGGAGAAGCTTCGGGCGATCCCCGGCATCCGGGTCTTGGGCGATCCGGCCCGCCGGGCCGGGGTGCTGAGCCTCGATCTTCCGCCCCTCTCCGCCTACGATGCGGCAATGCTTCTGGATAAGAAGGGGTTCGCCCTTCGTTCCGGGCGGCAATGCGCGGATCTGCTGCACCGCAGGCTGGGTCTCTCCGGCTCTCTGCGTCTCTCCCCGGCTTTTTATAATACCCGGGAGGAACTGGACGCCCTGTGCCAGGCCTTGGAGGAGATTCTGTCAGTGTCCCGCAGGGCGGGCATCCCGGTGGGAGAATCCCATGGATGAGATAGCCGCCGAGCAGGAGACCATTCTGGAGGAGTTTCGGCAGTTGGGGGACGCCTTCGCATGTTACAGCTATCTCCTGGGGCTGGCGGGGCTGCTGCCGCCCTGTCCTGATGAGGTGAAGGTGCCGAAAAACGCCGTAGCGGGCTGCCAGTCCCACGTCTGGCTGCACGCCTGGGCAGAAAATGACCGCTTCCATTTTCGGGCGGACAGCGATACCTACATCCTGAAGGGCATGCTGTATCTGCTCATGAACGTGCTGGATGACAGACCCTTGAAGGCGGCGGCAAAAGGGAAACTGTACTTTTGGAAGGATCCGCTGCTGCTGGGCTCTTTCGACGATCACCGGCAGAAGGGCTTGGGATACGTGGCCGCCGCGCTGCAGAAGCAGGCGGAAGAATTGCTGGGACAGGAATCACCGGCGGATAGGGAAGCCGCCGAGAAATAACAAAACTGTTGAGGAGGCAGAACATGAGCATCATCAAAGCATCCGACATCAGACTGAAAATCCGCCCCGTGCTCCTTGGCCTGGAGCACAAGTATTTCTATGAGGGCCCATGCCGCTTTGGCCAGGGGGAGGCCCTGCAGCCCGGCTTTGACAAGTTTTCCAATGAGGATCTCTATACCCTGTTCCTGAGCCAGCTGGACAAGTATAAGCCCGAGGGCGTAGACGTGCTGGAGCCCATTCGTGTAAAGCGCACGGATGACTGGGAGAACACCCTGGAAATGTGGGAAAGCATGCGCCTGGGCATGGTGGACGCAGACGCCGCCTTCTTCTTCACCAATATCGGCCTGGACGACTTCGTTGTGGATTTTGCCATGCGCTTCGACACTCCGCTGATCGTGGACCCGGAGAGCGCCTTCTCTCCCATCACCGATTACGCCGCCGTAAAGGCGAAGGATCCCACTCGTGAGATCTACTCCCCATTGTGCTGGTCCGAGACCACGAAGCTGCTGGCAGCCCTGCGTGCCAGGAAGGTCATCCGCAACACGCGCATCATGCTCATTAACCGCTTCAACTCCAACGTATCCTTCAGCAGTGTGGACACCTTCACGAATCACGAGCTCATCACGAAGCGCCTGGGTGCCCGCTTCCGCTATGTGAACGCCCACGAACTCCTGGACATGATGTCCCCCCTGCCGGAGGGAGGAAACCACACCACACCCGGCCGGGTGACTCCCAACATCACGGAGGAGGAACTGAAGGAGGCCGAAGCCATGGCTGACGAACTCATCGGCGGAGCTGAGGTGGCGGACATCAGCCGTCAGTACCTCATCAACTCCCTGGTTGCCTACCTCACCGTGCGGAAGAACATGGATATACTGGAGTGCAACGGGTTCACCGCTCCCTGCCCGGACATCTGCTCTACCCGGCGCATCAACGAGATGAAGTTCACCTTCTGCCTGAC
>CAMZJG010000049.1 GCA_947307505.1 uncultured Clostridia bacterium
GCCGGGAGGAAGGCCCCGTCCAGGATCGCCCCCTTTTCCCCCAGGGTCACCGCCAGGTGTTTGAGGGGATACCGCTTCCGCAGCGTTTCCGCCGCCGCGGCCGGGTCCGTTTCCCCGGTGAGGAGGATCGCTTCCTCTTCCGATACCTTCAGCCAATCCACACGGGGCAGGAGCTCGGCGCAGGCCGCCCGGAACTCCCCCTCCGCCTCCCAGAGAGGCGCCCGGTAATTCACGTCGCAGGAGACCGCCGCTCCCGCCGCTTCAGCCAGCTCGAGAGCCCGGAGGGTCGCGGCGCAGGCGGGCTCGTCCGTCAGGGAGAGGGTGCCGATATGCAGCACTTTGGCTCCCCGGATCAGCGCCTCCGGCAGTTCGTCCGGCCGGAGGCGGGTGTCCCCGCAGCCTTTGCGGTGAAAGGCGAAGTCCCGCTCGCCCCCGGGGAGCAGCTCCACGAAGGCCAGGGTGGTGGAGCTTTCCGGGTCCAGGATGAGACCGCGGCAGTCCACCCCCTCCCGCTCCAGTACGCCCTTCAGGAAGCGGCCGTGGAGGTCCGCTCCCACCTTGCCTGTAAAGGCGGCGGACAGACCCAGCCGGGCGGCAGCCACGGCGACGTTGGCCGGCGCGCCTCCCGGATTCCGTTCATACAGGGCCATGCCTCCGGGGGAAGTCCCCGCCGGGGTGAAATCGATCAGCAGTTCTCCCAGACATACCAGCTCGGGCATCCTTGTTTCCATCTTCCCGCCTCCCGGATGAGATCGTTTTCTCTCTCTTTGTTAGCATATTTTCGCCGAAAAGACAAGCCGAACGGCAGAAAAAGGCCCGGAGCCGAACGGCTCCGGGCCCTGTCAGGCAATTTACACCTGGTGTTCGAAACGGTTGATGTAGTCGTTCTGGTCCGCCGTGGACATATGGGTGAAGTAGGCGGAGTAGCCCGCGATGCGGACGATCAGGTCCTGGTGGTCCTCCGGATGCACCTGGGCGTCCCGCATGGCGGCGGAATCCGCCACGGTGAAGTGGTACTGGATGCCGCCCAGCTTGAAGTAGGCGGAGATCAGGTCCTTCACCTTCCACCAGGCGTCGTCCCCCTGCACGGAGTTCATGTCGAAGCGGGAGTTGATGGCGCCGCCGCAGCGCAGCTTGGTCCAGGGCATCTTGGCCACGCTCTTCACATAGGACAGAGGCCCGTTCTTGATGCAGTCCTGCCGCGGGTCGCTGGAGATGGACAGGGGATCGCCGGATTTCCGGCCGTCGGGAGTGGCCCAGGTGAACTTGCCGCCGCCGACCCAGTTCAGGTCCAGGGCGCCGCAGTTGTTGGTGCCGCCGTTGACGCCGCTGCGGGAGTTGTAGTAATCCACCCACATGTTCGTCCACCAGACCACCTGCTCGTCGGCGTAATCGTCGTCGTTGCCGTAGTGGGGCAGGGCGTTGATGATGCGCTGGCGCAGGAGCTCCTGGCCTTCCCCTTCCCAGTTGTCCCGAAGGGCTTCGTACAGCTCTTTGGTGCTGACGATCTTGTCGTCGAAGCAGAGCTTTTTGATCACCGTGAGGCTGTCCCCGATGGTGGCGATGGCGTTGATCATGCTGCCCATGCCGTTGTAGGTGGCGCCGCCCCAGGTGACGTCCTTGCCGTTCTCCAGGCAGCCCTCCGTCATCATGGAAGCGGAGAGGACGGGCCATTCGGTGTTGAAGGTGAGGGCGGCGAAGTGATACATCCGGGACATGGAATCGATATAGTGCTTGGCCTGGCGCTCGAACTCCGCCTTCAGCTCCTCGAAGCTCTCGTATTCATACAGCTTCTTGCAGGGCAGCTCTCCCTCCCGCTTCCACATGGGATCGTAGTTCCCGTGGATCACGTACTGGAGGATGCTGGTGGGACCCGCGCCGGCGCCGAAGGCGCCGCAGTTGGCGGCCATGGACCATTCCTTGCCGCTGATGGCGGGTTCCACGCAGCCGAACACCGCGTACTGCCGGGCATCCTGGATGGGCACGCCCCGCTTCAGCATGGCCTCGATGATCTTGTCGTCGTTGTTGAACTGGGGGATGCCGCCGGAGCGGATGCTGCAGGCAATGGCGATGGCCCAGATCCGGTCCGGGGTGTACTGGTTGATGCGCAGGGCCAGGCTGGGCTCCGCCACCCGCAGGCGGTAGTAGCCCAGGAGGATCATCTCCGTGGCAATGTTGTAGGTCCCGGCGGTGCCGTCCGGCGTCTGCCCGCCGATGGTGATGAGGCTGCCTGCGGCGATGTTCTGGGCCCCGCCCTGGAGGTCGAAGAAGCACT
This sequence comes from uncultured Clostridia bacterium, assembly GCA_947307505.1. Next base: position 2,276 of record CAMZJG010000049.1, read on the forward strand.
TGCCGTTCTTGTGGGCCTCAATGAGCCGGTCGTTGGTGGGCTTGGGGAACATGATGATCTGGTCGCCGATGTGCAGAACGAAGGCGTCGAACAGCTCCTGCGCCTGTTCCCGGGTGAGGGTGCCCTCGGCGATCTCCTTCTCGGCCAGGGGGCCCAGGAAGCGGTCGATGAGTCCGGGGCTGTCCGCCCAGTGGACGCCGTCCGCCACCAGCAGATACTGGTAGAAGAACAGGGCCTGGATGCCCTCCCACAGGGTGCGGGCGGGATGCTCCACGATCCAGTCGCAGCTGTCCGCCATCTTCAGCAGTTCCGCCTTCCGGGCGGGATCGGCGGTCTCCTCCGCCTTTTTCCGGCAGCCCTCGGCATAGCGCTTGCTCATGAGGATCATGCCGTCGCAGACCTTGATGTAAGCCCGGTAGAAGAGCTCGCTGCGCACGTTCTCCGCCGTGGTGTTCTTCCGGATGGCCTCCAGCTTCTCCTGGGCGATCTTCCGGCATTCTCCGAAGGAAACCATGACCGCCCGCTCATAGCCGGGGCAGAAGTGGCCGGGGAAGGTGCCGCTCATGCCGCGGCCCATGGTGCGGCGCCGGGCCACGAAGTCCTCCGGGAAGAGGCCCATGGCGGTGGAGGCGATGTCGTTGTCCTTCCAGAATTCCGCGGCCTCCAGGATCCAGGCCCGGTCCTCGTCCGAGACCCAGACGCTGCCGGGCACCTGCCAGGCTGCCTTGAAGCGCTCGTCCGTGTCCCCGAAGCAGCCCGTGATCCAGGCGTTGGGGGTCTGCTCGATGTCGAAATGGACGGTGCGGCAGTGGGGGCCGCTGTCCCCCAGGAAGATATCGTCGTCGTCGATGTTGATCTCCCGGGTGGTGAGCCAGGTGTACAGGTAGCCCGCCCGCTTCAGGATGGGGTACTCCTTCATATGGGTCTTGTAGTACTCCGTGATGATGCGGTTGCGCTCAAAGTCCAGACGCATGTCCTTGTTGATGCGTTTGCGCTTCTCCTTCAACTCCTGGATGCGTGGGGAAAGGGGATAATCAAAGTTCTCCATGGTTACGCTCCTTTCGCGGCTATATTTTCATTTTTGCTCTTGCTTTTCCTCTTCAGTGTATCTGCGCCGGAAGTCCCCGGGCGGTAAAGAGCTCCAGGGCCTTCTCCATGAAGCTCTCCGGGGGCGGCTCCACGTTGGTGAGGCGGTAGGGCCTGCCCAGGCGATCGTACTTCGACCGGCCGGACTTGTGGTAGGGCAGGAGCTGCACCAGAGTCAGGGCCTCCCCCAGACTCAGGCAGAAATCCGCCGTGGCCTCCATATTCTCCCGGGAGTCGTTCAGCTTGGGGATGACCGGGTAGCGGACCTGGATCTTCGCCCCGTTTTTCGCCAGGAGCCGGGCATTGTCCAGGATCAGCTCGTTGGGGACCCCGGTGAGGGCCTTATGCCGCTTGGAATCCATATGCTTGATGTCGTACAGGAACAGGTCCACATAGGGGAGGATCTCCAGGAATTTCTCCCCCGGGGCGAAGCCCGTGGTATCCAGACAGATATGGATGCCGCTGTCCTTCAGCCGCTTCAGCAGGTTCAGGGTGAATTCGAACTGGCTCATGGCCTCTCCGCCGGAGACGGTGACCCCGCCTCCGTTCTCAAAGAAAGGCACGTCCTTCATGAGCCGGTCATAGACCTCGTCCACTGTGGTATCCCACCCGGCGGAGTACAGGGCTTTGGTGAAGCAGACCTCCGTGCATTTCAGGCAGCCGTCGCACTTCGTGCGGTCCAGCTCCGCCTTCTCCACCAGCTCCTCGGTGCCCATGCGCTTGGTGGGCTCTCCCCGGGAGATGGCGCCCCGGGGACAGGCCTTTTTGCAGGCCTCCACGCACAGGTCCATGCCCAGGCATTTCAGAGGCAACCAGCCCAGCTCAAAGCCGAAGCCCTGGGATTCGGGGCTGTGGCACCAGAGGCAGCTCAGGGGGCAGCCCTTGGTGAACACCGTGGTCCGGATGCCCGGCCCGTCATGCACCGCGTAGCCCTGAATATCGTAAATCCGTCCGGTCGCGTTTTTGTATTCCAATGTTTCGTCCTCCAGGGGACCGTGGATACCAGTCCAGTATATATTTTACTATGCAAGAAGGGGAAACGCAAGCCCCTACGGGTATTTTCTAGGATACCCGCTCCGCCGCCAGCCGGGGAGCCTCCCCTGTGAGCATGGCCCGGGCTTCCGGCTCCCGGGTGAGCCAGGGGCGCACCCTTTCCGGCCCCAGGATCAGGGGCATCCTGGGGTGCACCGGCGCCATATCGCCGTTGGCCGCCCGGGTGAGGATGACGAAGCGGATCTCCTCCCCCTCCCTCCGGTACAGTCCCCCCAGATAAAAGAAGGGGAGCCCCGGTACGGTGAAGCGGTATTTCTCCCGGGTCTCCCGGCTCCATTCGAAGAAGGCGCTTGCGGGCAGGACGATGCGCCGGGACCGGAGGCAGTCCGCAAAGGTGGGCTTCTCCCCGGCGGTCTCGCTCCGGGCGTTGATCAGGAGCTTCCCGCCCTCCCGGCCGGTGAAGCCGAAGACCGCCGGGACGGGGGACAGCTTCTCTCCCCGGGCGATCACGGCCGGAGCCGCCAGGCCGGGGCCGATCTCTCCCAGGGTATACTTTCCCGGAGAAGTGCGCTCCAGGATATCCAGGATGGCCGCGATCCGCTCATCCGGATCGTCGGCGGTGAACTGAAACCGTCCGCACATGGCCTTGCCTCCTATGCCAGCAGGATCTTTGCCAGGGTCAGCAGCCCCAGCAGCACCAGGTTCGCCGCGAGGAATTCCCCCAGGAAGCGCCCGGGCTTCGCCCCCTCCGTCCGGGAATAGAGCTTCAGGCTGATGAGGCTGGCCAGGCTGGCGATGGGCGTACCCAGGCCGCCGATATCCACCCCCAGCACCAGCTCCCGGCCCTCCTCCGTGAAGCCGGAGAGGAGCAGGGCGGCGGGGACGTTGCTGATCACCTGGCTGGCCAGGAGGGAAACGCCGTATTCCCGTCCCAGCATCAGCTTTTTCAGCGCCCCGCTCACCGCGGGGATCCGGGCCAGGTTCCCGGAAAAGATGAAGAAGGCCGCAAAGGTGAGGAGCAGGAAGAAATCCGCCTTTCCCAACAGCTTCCGGTCCGCGATCAGCAGCGCCAGGATCACGCCTCCCAGCATGAAGGGCCAGGGGAGGATGCGCAGCACCGTCAGCAGGCAGAGAAGAAAGAGGCCCCCGTGGAGCCAGACGCTTTTTTCCACAGCGGGGGGAGCCTGCGCCGGTCCCCGTTCCAGGGCCGCGCCCGGCAGCAGCAGACAGCCGGCGGCACAGAGGACCAGAGACACGCACCAGACGGGGAAGGTGATGGAGAGGAATTCCCCCATGGAGAAACCGTACCGGGAATAGAGGTACAGATTCTGGGGGTTCCCCACGGGGGTGAGCATGCTGCCCAGGTTGGCGGCCACGGTCTGGAGCACCACCACCCGGCTCAGGTCCCCGGGACGGTCTGCCAGCACCAGCACCGCCGCGGCGAAGGGGACGAAGGTGATCAGGGCCACGTCGTTGGTGATGAGCAGGGAGGAAAAGAAGCTCAGGAGCACCAGCGCCAGGCCCAGACGGCGGACGCTCCCCGCCCGGGCGCAGAGGGATCCCGCCAGCCGGGCAAAAAGTCCCGCCCGGTTCAGCCCCGCCACCACGGTCATGAGGCAGTACAGCAGGGCCAGGGTCCGCAGATCGAAATAGTCCAGATATCCCCGATCCGGGGGCACGAAGCAGCAGCTCACCGCCGCCGCCAGGGCGGCGATCACCAGCACCGGCTCCCGGCGGAAAAACCCCTTGATCCCCTTCATGCTTCCGCCTCCCCCAGGGCAAAGATCCGTTCCGCCAGCGCCAGGGTCTGGGCCGGGGTCCGGCTCTCCTCCCGGAGCAGCACCGGGAACCCGGAACGGAGGAAATGTTCGTAATTGGCCCGGGAGTTGATCCGGCCGAGACATTCCCGGAAGTTGGCCAGGGCCGCCTCCGGGTCCGGCTCCTCCAGGAGCAGACGGTACAGGAACTGCTTTTCCCGGTCCTCCCGCTCAAAAAAACGGCGGACGGAGATCTCCGGGTCCGCCAGCATGATGAGGACGTGCCTCTCGTCGGAGATCCTGTGCAGGGTCTCCGGGCAGATGTTGGTATCCGCGAAGACCGGTCTGCTCTGTTTCGCCAGCTCCTCCAGGATCCGCAGCTCCAGCGTTTCGCATTCCTTCGTCACCCCGGTGATCCAGGCCTCGTATTCCTCCGGAGTCCGGCGGACGAAGGCGCGCCAGTCCTCCAGGTCCCGGCTCCAGCACAGGTTGGGAAATTCCTTCCTGTCCAGCTCCGGAAGGAGGGCGTCGTGATAATTCTCCCCGCAGAGGATCCCGTCATATTTCTCCGCCAGGGCCTTCACCAGGGTGGACTTCCCCGCATAGCCCGTGCCGCTGACGAAATAGACGTTTTCAAATCTCATGTTCTTTCCGCTCCAGACCTTTGATGAAGATCAGCTCCAGAGGCTGTTCATGGCCGGGGATATCCACGGTAAAACCGCCGCTGTCCCGGTAGCCCAGCTTCCGGTAGAAATGCTGGGCCGTCTCGTCCGACTGGGTGGAGGTCATCACCATGTCGTGGCCCAACGCAGCCATCTCCCGCTCCCACCGGGCCATAAGCAGACTCCCGTTCCCCTGTCCCCGCCGGTCCTCCGCGATGTACAGGAGATTGCAGAAGGGC
>CAMZJG010000050.1 GCA_947307505.1 uncultured Clostridia bacterium
AGCACCGGCACGTTCAGCTCCTTGGCCATGATCTTCAGCATCCGGCTGATCTCGCTCACCGCCTGAAGACGGTTTTCCGCCTCTCCCTTTCCGGCACTGGACATGAGCTGGAGATAGTCGATCACCACCAGCCCCAGGTCCTTCACCCGGCGGCACTGGGCCTTGATATCCGAAACCGTTACGGTGGAATTGTCGCTGATGAGGATCTGGGTCTTGCTGATGGCGGCGGTGGCGGCGCTGAGCTTCTGCCAGTCCCCCCGGTCCAGCAGGCCCGTATGCAGCTTTTTCAGATCCACGTAGGCCTCTCCGGAGAGGAGGCGGGCCGCCAGCTGCTGCTTGGACATTTCCAGGGAGAAGATCGCAACGCCCTTGCCGGTCTTCTTCCCCACATGCAGAGCGATGTTCAGGCCCAGGCTCGTCTTGCCCATGCCGGGGCGGGAAGCCAGGATGATCAGGTCGCTGTTGTTCAGGCCCATGATCATGTTGTCCAGATCCCCCAGACCGGTGGGCAGGCCGGGGATGCCGCCCTTGTTCTTGCTCAGCTCGGCCAGGTTCTGGTAGACCCCGCTGAGGATGCGGCCCACGGGCTCCAGCCCGTCGATATTCCTGCCCTGGCGCAGGGCATAGATCTTCTGCTCCGCCGCCTCCAGCACATCCTCGCTGGTGCCGGTGCCCTCGGCCACGGCGGCGGTGATCTCCTGGGCCACGTTGGCGATGCCCCGGAGCAGGGCCCGGTCCTTCACGATGGCCACGTACTGCATCACGTTGGTGGGACTGGGGGTGACGCTCATGAGCTCCACCAGGTAAGCCTGAGCGCTCTGGGGATCAAAGCCTCCCTGCCGCTTCATCTCATCCAGCACCGTCACCGCATCGATGGGCTTGGCAAAATTGAACATGGAGCAGATCACTTCGTAAATGCCCCTGTTCAGCTCGATATAAAATTCCTCAGGCCGCAGCTGGGAAATGACCTGAGCCGCATATCGGGAATCGATCAGCAGCGCGCCCAGCACGGCCTGTTCCGCCTCCGCGCTGTGGGGCATCTGTCTGCCGAACAGTTCATCCATGGGTTATACCCTCCTTGGGCCGGGGATCGTTTCCTCGCTCAGCCTTCCACCACCAGGAGGTGGATGGTCCCGCTCACCTCGTAGCCCAGCTTGCAGCGCAGCTCATAGGAACCGAAGCTCTTGATGTTCTCCTCCAGGAGGATGCGGTTCTTCTCCAGCTCGATGCCGTACTGTTCCTTCAGGGCGTCCGCCACTTCCTTATTGGTCACGGAGCCGAAGAGCTTGCCGTTCTCCCCGCCCCGGGCCTTCACCTTGACCACGCAGGACTCCAGCTGCTTGGCATGCTCCTGGGCCTGGGCCTTTTCCTTTGCCGCCTGGGCGGCCTTGGCCTTTTCCTTCAGGGCCAGGGCGTTGAGGTTATCCGCCGTGGCCTTCATGGCCAGGCCTCTGGGGATGAGGTAGTTCCGGGCGTAGCCCTCGGAGACCTCTTTCAGTTCGCCCTTCTTCCCCTGTCCCTTCACATCTGCAGTGAGGATCACTTTCATGTGTTTCCCTCCGATCTCATATCATTTTCCAGGAATTCATCGATGGCCGCTTTCAGTTCGGCCTCCACTTCTTCCAGGCTCTTGCCCCGGACCTGAGCTCCGGCGGTGTTGCGGTTTCCGCCTCCGCCCAGCTTCTCCAGGATCACCTGGACGTTGATCTGATCAAGGCTCCGGCCGGAGATATTGATGCCCTCCCCCGCGCCGTAGAGGACGAAGGAGGCGTCGATCCCGGTGATGTTGATGAGCTCATCCGCCGCCTGGCTGGCCACCACCCGGTCCCGATTGTCTCCGCAGGCGGCGATGGCCACCACCTCCCGGTAGATCTCCGCCTGGCGGATGATATCATACCGGGCGACGGTGTTCTCCAGTCCGTTCTGGAAGAGCTTCTTCACCTCGGTGGTGTCCGAGCCGCTGCGCCGCAGGAAGGCGGCGGCCTCAAAGGTCCGGCTGCCGGTGCGCATGGTGAAGTTCTTTGTGTCCAGCACGATGCCCGCCAGCACGGCTTCCGCTTCGATCTTCAGGATGTCCTTGGGCTCCACCATATACTGGAGGAGCTCCGTCACCAGCTCCGCTGCCGAGGAGGCATAGGGCTCATGGAAATTCAGGTTGGCGTTGACGATATAGTCCGCCGCCCGGCGATGGTGGTCCACCACCGCCACCTTGCCGCAGGACTGGAGCAGGCTCTCCGCCTCCACCTGATCCGGCCGGTTGGTATCCACCACCACCAGAAGAGTGCGGCTGTCCGCGTAAGCCTGGGCTTCGCTTTCGGAAACAAAAGCGTCCCTGTACAGAGGCTGCTGCCGAAGCTGCCGGATGAGCTGACCTGCCATGTTCTGCTCCGGGTCCACCACGATCCGGGCATTCTTTCCCCGTTTCCGGGCAATGCAGACGATGCCCGCCGCCGCGCCGATACAGTCCAGATCCCCGTTCCGGTGGCCCATGACCAGGATATTTCCCGCCTCGTCCATCAGGTCCCCCATGGCGTTGGCCATGACCCGGCTCTTTACTTTGGTGGCCCGGTCCACCGCCACGGTGTTCCCGCCGTAAAAGCTGTAGTTCATATTGGTGTTGACCACCGCCTGGTCGCCGCCCCGGGAGGTGGCCATATCCACCCCCAGCATGGCAAAGCGGTATCCCTCAGCCAGGGTCGTGCCTTGCCGGCCGACGCCGATGCTCAGGGTGGCGGCGATCCCCGCTGCGTTCTGCACCCGGCGTACGGTATCCAGGACGGAGAAGCGGCCCTCCAGGAACTGGGCCATGTACCGCTCCTCAAAGATGAAGATGTAGCGGTCCCGATCGAAGCGGCAGAGATAGCCCTGGGCGGGAGCGCACCAGTCCCCGATCCGTTGGTCGATCATGGCCAGGATACGGGATTTCTCCGTTTCATCCAGATTCCGCAGGAGCTCTTCATAGTTATCCAGCAGCAGTACCGCCACCACCGGGCGGGAAGCCGCGTATTCCGCCGCCGTATTGGCGTAATCCGTCACGTCCACCAGGTAGGCCATGCCCCAGGGATCGTCAGTAACGTTCCCGCCGTCCACCCGGAAAAGATTGCCGAAGACCCGATACTTCTTCTCTCCGATGACGGCCAGCTGATCCGAGCTGGTCTTTCCCTCTCCCAGCCAGTCCCAGGAGAAATCCCCGATGAGTTCGTCTACGCGGTACTCGAAGGTGTGTTCCCGTTCCCCGGTGAGCTTCAGCAGGAGCTCGTTCACCCAGAGCACGTTCTGATCCTTCAGGTGGAAGATCACCATGGGCAGGGGCATATTGATGAGGGCGCCGGTGCTGCCGTCCTCCGAAGAATGGACGGAGGATTCCACATAGCGGAGCGCCTTTTTCTTCTGCCTGCGGGACATGAGGCGGGTGTAGAAAAGCAGGAGCAGGACCACCGCCGCTTCGCCGATGGCCAGATACCAGTACCGCAGCACCAGAGCCGCGACGGTAAAGAGCAGGATCACCACAAAATACAGGCGCATGGACGGCCTTATCAGTCTGGCCAAACCGGAGCCCCTGGGTTTTCCCTTCATGGCACGCACTCCTCCTCGTCTTTTCTTGGCATTCTCCCCATAATAATTTATTTTACCAAAATCTCTATCTATTGGCAAGATTCTTTCGTGAAAATTCCCATGGGGAATAAATACCGCGCATGGGGCAGACAGATATGGAGAAAGTAAACTCCACAGACACAAGCGCAAGGAGGCATGTCCATGAAGGCGATCATAATCCTTCGCCCCGGACCCGCTTCGCTGGGCTCCGGGACGAGAAGGGCCGCATCGCCGCCGCGCGCCTCAGGGCATGCCCTTCGACACTTGCTGCGATAGAGGAATTTTCGGTCAGAAATGAATTCCGCCCGAAAATGATTCCGACTTGATTCGCGCCTGCGGGCTCGAACTCTGCCGAGGGCAGGATTGATGTATCATTAACACGCGCAAGGAGGCATGTCCATGAAGGCGATCATTTTGGCGGGAGGCGAAGGGAGCCGTCTGCGCCCCCTGAGTCTGCTGCGGCCCAAGCCCATGCTCCGGCTCATGGGGATCCCCCTGCTGGAACATCTGGTCCGGCTCCTGGCCGATCATGGCTATACAGAGCTCTGCATGACCCTGGGTTACCTGCCGGAGCCCATCCGGGCCCATTTCGGAGACGGGGCGGAGTGGAACGTATCCATCGAATACCGGGCGGAAAAACTCCCCCTGGGCACCGCCGGAAGCGTGGGGGCCTGCCGGGATTTCGCAAAGGGCGAGGAAGTCCTGGTGATCAGCGGCGACGCCGCCTGCGCTGCGGATCTCACCGCCTTCCGCCGCTTCCACCGGGAGAAGGGCGGGGCGGCGACCCTGCTGGCCCGCCCCTGCCGGGACGCGCTGGAATACGGGCTGGTGCTGGCGGATCCGGACGGGCGGGTACGGGGCTTCATCGAAAAGCCCTCCCCGGACCGGGTCTGCACGGACCTGGTGAACACGGGGATCTATCTGCTGAAGCCGGAGGTGCTGGACCGCATCCCCGGGGAAGGAGCCTGGGATTTTGCCTCCGACCTCTTCCCCGCCCTGCTGGAACAGGAACCGGGACTGTACGCCTGGGAGAGCCGGGAATACTGGAACGACGTGGGAACGCCGGAAGCGCTGCTTCGCACCAGCTTCGACGCCCTGGACGGGAGGCTCCCCCTGACGATTCCTCCCTCCCGTCCGGACGTGCAGGTCGTCCCTCCCTGCTGGGTCTCCCCCCTGGCGACGGTGGCCCGGGGAGCGCGGGTGGGGCCCTACGCGGTGATCGGTCCGGGGAGCCGCCTGGGGGCCGGCTGCCGGGTGGACCACAGCATCCTGGATGGGGCGGCGGTCTCCTCCTGCTGCCGGGTGACGGGATCCATCCTGGCCCAGGGGGTGTTCCTGGGGGAAGGGACGGAGGTGCGGGAGGGCTGCGTCCTGGCGGACGATGTGACCGTCGGCGCCGGGAGCTTCCTCCAGGCGGGGGTGAAAGTCTGGCCGGGGAAGACTCTGGCGGAGGGCTCCACCCTCACCCGCAGCCTGACCGGGGAGCGGATCCAGATCCGGCTGTGCTTTGACCGGGATGCCCGGCTCCGGGGCAGGGCCGGAACAGAGTTCACCCCGGAGCTCCTCCTCCGCATGGGGACAGCCGGGGCCGGTCTCCGGCGCTGCGGCGCCGCCTCCTGCGGCGGGGGATACGCCGCTCTCCTGACCCTGGCCTTCCTCACCGGCAGCGCCTCCGCCGGAAGGGAGACCTATAAACTGGACAGTTCCGATCCTGCCTCCGCCTCCTGGGCCTCTGCGCAATACGGTCTGGATCTGACCCTGTTCATCCGCCAGGAGGGGGAACGGCTCACCCTGTATTTCTTCGATCGGGCGGGCCTGCCACTGCCCCGGAAGCGGCAGCGGGAGCTGGAGGCCGCCGGAGATCGGGAAGGGACCTTCGCTCTGCCGGAGGAATGTTGGGATCCCAAGCCCATCCTGGGCACGGAGGAAGCCCACGCGGCAGCTGCTGCCGCGGGCAGCGGTCCTCTCCATGGCTTCCGGGCGGCGGTGACCGGCGGACGGAGCCTGATCCGGGCCCTGCGCTGCCGTCAGGCGGAGGTCCTGCCCCCGGAGACGGGGATCCCCTCTTTCCGTCTCTCTGAGGACGGGCTGACCCTGGAGGCCACGGACGAAGAGGGCCGGGTCTGGAGTTGGGACCGTCTCCTGTGCGCCTTGCTCCGGGCGGAGCTGCGGGGCGGCGCCGGCCCTCTCTGCCTTCCCTATGCCGCCCCGGAGGCGGCGGAGGAGGTGGCAGCCCAGGAGGGAGAGAGACTGCTGCGCCTGGGGCGGGACGGGCAGGCGGCGGAGGAGGTCTGGCGTCTGCGTCCCTATGCCCGGGACGGCATGTTCCTGGCTCTGCGCCTCTGTCATTGGCTCCACAGCGCCCAGTCTCCCTTCCAAGGCCGTCTGGCCGACCTGATGGACAGTCTGCCAGCCTATGAGACCCGGGAGACAGAGCTCCCCATCCGCTCCGGCAGCGGCAGGCTGCTGCGGGCACTTCGGCAGGAATACGGCGGGGAGACCGTCTCCGGATTAAAACTCCGTACGGCCAAGGGCTGCGCCACCATTTCCCCGGATACCCTGGGAAAACTGCGCATCCGGGCGGAGAGCACCGCCATGGAAGCCGCCGGAGAGCTCTGCGCCGAGCTGCGGGAGCGGCTGCGCCAGCTGGACGCCTGAAAATGGCTCGCGCCTCGGCGGGCCCGGGGATCGGGGTCATGCTCTCTCAGCGAGGGGGCTGACTGCGCGGCGCAATGTCAAAAAGCACAGGCCCCGCGGCATCACGCCGCAGGGCCTTGATAAAACAGAGTATTCTCAGAAATCCGCGCTGCCGGTGGTCCGGGGGAAGGGGATCACATCCCGGATGTTCGACACCCCGGTGAGGTACATGATGAGGCGCTCGAAGCCCAGGCCGAAGCCCGCGTGCTTCGTCCCGCCGTACCGCCGCAGGTCCAGGTACCACTGGTAGCCGGACTTGTCCAGTCCCAGCTCGTCCATACGCTGTTCCAGCAGATCCAGCCGTTCCTCTCTCTGGCTGCCGCCGATGATCTCTCCGATGCCGGGGGCCAGGCAGTCCACCGCCGCCACAGTCTTCCCATCCTCGTTCAGGCGCATGTAAAAGGCCTTGATCTCCTTGGGATAATCCGTCACGAACACCGGCTTGCCGAAATGCTTCTCGCTCAAGTAGCGCTCGTGTTCCGTCTGCAGGTCGCAGCCCCAGGAGACGGGATACTTGAAGTCCTCCCCGCTCTTCTGCAGGATGTCGATGGCCTCGGTATAGCTCACCCGGGCGAAGTCCGAGGAGGCCACCAGCTCCAGCCGGTCCCTGAGGCCCTTATCCACAAAGCTGTTGAGGAATTCGATCTCCTGGCCGCACTT
>CAMZJG010000051.1 GCA_947307505.1 uncultured Clostridia bacterium
CCCGCTTCTTCGGCGAGTTCTCCAAGAACGTCCATGCCCTGAACTTCTCCGCCTATGAACCCTATCACTACGGCTCCGAGCGGCAGCAGGCCCTGGGGGGCTATTCCACCTTCTACAGCGCCGGGGAGGAAAAAAAGATCACCATGGCCTGGACCTCCATCTGCCAGCCCGCCTTCCTGGGCCCCTGGGGACCGGACGGAAAGCATCATCCGCATGCCCACAAGGATTACGAGGAGGCCCTGATCTTCCTGAGCATGGATACGGACAACCTGACGGATCTCCACGGGGAGGTGGATATCTGCTGCGGAGCGGAAGAGGAGCTGGAGCATTATATCCTGACCAAGTCCACCGTCATGGCTCTGCAGAAGGACGCGCCTCACCTGCCCCTGTACTTCCAAAAGATAGACAAGCCTTATGTTTTCATCACCCTGAGCGCGCACTGATAAACAGGCTTCGATACAGATATGCCCCCCGGCTCATGGAGCCGGGGGGTTGATTGTTTCCCTATTCCGTCAAGCTTCGGGTCTGCCGCCCTGTTCCGCCCAGTAGGCGTCCACGATATCGTCGATCATATCCACGATGTACCGGTCGCAGGCGGGGAATCCGCCGTAGTACCGGTGCAGGGCCATGCACTTCACGCAGTTGCCGTGGTACCAGCAGTCCACATTCTTGCAGCGGCAGGCCCGGTTTTTCGGGTCCTGAGAGATCTTCTGCCAGGTGTTCATCCTCTCGATCATATCCTTGGGATCGCTCCGCTGGACCAGGCGCTTCCGGGAACCGTCGGGATCATGGGGATCCACCAGGCCGGTCTTGTCGTTCCCCCCGGCGGACTGGATCTTATAGTGCATGTTGTAGCGTCTTTCCTGGGGCACCCCCGCCTCCAGCACGTCCTCCAGGGGACGGAGGCAGTTGGGATACCCATCGAAATACCGGTGGAGGGTCACGCACTGCTGGCAGTTGTGGTTGTTCCGGCAGCCGGTGATCCTGCAGGTGCATTCCAGGTTCTTGGGATCGCTGACGATCCTGTCCCACTCCCTGCGCTGCTGCAGCTTCTGCTCCTCGGTCATCTCCTCCCAGGGTATGCCCAGAGTGTTGAGCTTTGCCAGATGCTCGTCGTTGGATCTGCCCATTTCCGATGCTCCTTTCTCTCTTTACGCCGTTACGACCTGTACTTCCCCGTCCCGCATGGTGACGGCGATCATCTTCACGCTGGAAGCGTAATTCTGGATCAGGAGCTGGGTGATCACGTCCTCCACCTCCCGCTGGATGAGCCGCCGCAGGTTCCGGGCCCCATAGGTAACGGAATAGGACTTGTTCGCCAGGTACTTCAGCAGCTCCTCGTCGTAGCTCAGGCTGTAGCCCTTTTCGGCCATGCTGTCCTTCAGCTCGTTCATCATGATCCGGGCGATCTCCACGAAGTTCTCCTCCGAGAGCCGGTTGAAGGAGACGACCTCGTCCACCCGGTTGATGAACTCAGGCCGCAGGAACTCGTTCAGGGCCTTCAGGGCCTTTTCCTTCCCCTGCTCGGAAACGGTGCGGCCGAAGCCCACGCTGCCGGTCCGCTCGCCGCTGCCCGCATTGGTGGTCATGATGATGACCGTATTCTCGAAATTCACGCTCCGGCCGTGGGCATCCGTCAGGCGCCCGTCATCCAGGATCTGGAGCAGGATATTCATCACGTCCGGATGGGCCTTTTCGATCTCGTCGAAGAGGATGACGCTGTAGGGCCGTCTCCTCACCTTTTCCGTGAGCTGGCCCGCCTCGTCATAGCCCACGTAGCCCGGAGGAGAGCCCACCAGACGGCTGACCGTGTGCTTTTCCATGAACTCGGACATATCCAGACGGATCAGGGACTCGGGAGAATCGAAGAGGTCTGCCGCCAGGCGCTTCACCAGTTCGGTCTTGCCCACGCCGGTGGACCCCAGGAAGATGAAGGAAACGGGCTTGCGCTTGGGGGAGATGCCCACCCGGTTCCGCTTGATGGCGGCGCAAACCGCGTCCACCGCCTCATCCTGGCCGATGAGATGGGCTTTCAGCCGTTCATCCAGCTTGCTCAGGCGCTGGAATTCGTCCTCCTTGATGCTGCTGGCGGGGATCTTGGTCCAGAGCTCGATGACCCGGGCCAGGTTCTCCAGGGTCAGCTCCGGCCAGCCCCGCTGCTCCAGATCATGGAGCTCCTCATCCAGCTGCAGTTCCTTGCTCCGCAGCTCCGCCAGACGGGCGTAGTCCCCGCTGCTCTCCCCGTAGGGGGCGGCCAGGATCCGTTCCCGCTCCTTCACCAGACTCTCCATCTCCTCATGGATGCTGGCGCTGCGGGCGATATCCATATTCTTCAGGTTCACGTCGCTGCAGGCCTCGTCGATCAGGTCGATGGCCTTATCCGGCAGGAAGCGGTCCGTGATGTACCGCTCGGAGAGGGTCACCGCCTGACGGCACATCTCCTCCGAGATGCGCACACAGTGGAACTCCTCATAATAATGGGCGATGCCCCGGATGATGCTGACGCTCTCCTCGATGCCCGGCTCGGACACCGTTACCGGCTGGAACCGGCGCTCCAAAGCGCTGTCCTTCTCAATATGCTTCCGGTATTCCGTAAAAGTGGTGGCGCCGATGACCTGGATCTCCCCCCGGGAGAGGGCGGGTTTCAGGATGTTGGCGGCATTCATGCTGCCCTCTGCGTCCCCCGCGCCTACGATGCTGTGCACCTCATCGATGAAGAGGATGATGTTCCCCTGTTTCTTGATCTCGTCGATGAGGCCCTTCATCCGGCTTTCGAACTGGCCCCGGAACTGGGTGCCCGCCACCAGGGCGGTGAGGTCCAGAAGCCACACCTCTTTATTCTGGAGCTTATAGGGCACCTGCCCGTCGGCGATCTTCTGGGCCAGGCCTTCGGCGATGGCGGTCTTGCCCACGCCGGGTTCGCCGATGAGACAGGGATTGTTCTTCTGCCGCCGGTTCAGGATCTGGATCACCCGCTCCAGCTCGGTCTCCCGGCCTACGATCCGATCCAGCTTTCCGTCCCGGGCTTTCCCGGTGAGATCCTGGCAGTAGTTCTCCAGGAATTTCTTTTTCGGTCCCCGGGGCTGCTGGGGCGGCTCCGGTCTGGGAGGCTCCCGTCCCGGCCGGTTTTCCTGGCTGGGAGGATTGGCCCCGAAGAGCTTGTTGAAAAAGGGGAAGGTGGCGGTCTTGCCGCTTTCGTCGTCTCCCCCGTCCGCATCGGGGATATGGTCCACGCCGCTGAGGGCTTCCGTCATCTCCTCGCTGATCCCGTCCAGATCCTCATCGGAGATGCCCATCTTCTGCATCAGGTCCTCCACGGGCCGGATATTCAATTCCTTCGCGCACTTCAGGCAAAGGCCTTCGTTCACGGTCTTGCCGTTCTCCATCTTCGTGATGAAGACCACGGCGACATTCTTTTTGCACCTAGCGCAAATCGGCGGCTGCATCTGTCCACCTTCCTTTCCGAGCAAAGAAAAGGCCGAAGCCCTTCCCGGGTATGAATGCATCTCGCTATGATATTCCCTGAAAAACCTCGTCTCTTCCCTTCCCGGGAAAAGCGGGCTTCCGTATCTCCGTTACAGGCCGAAGAACTCCACCAGGGGATTGACCGACTGGAGCCACTTCAGCAGAATGGTCTCCTCCACCACTTCGGATTTCAGGAGCATGCCTCCGAAACGCAGGAGCCAGGCGATGAAGAAGGCGAACACTGCGCCTTCTCCCAGGCCGAAGATGGCGCCCAGTATGCCGTTGATCACTTCCAGACCGGGGATATGGAAGGAGAGGCTGATCAGATTCCCGATCACGGCAAAGGCGATGGCCAGGAGGACAAAGGCGATGACAAGGGTCATGGTATACGCCACATCAATACACAGCCGCTTCACCATGGCGGCCCGGAGCACATGCCCGGTCTCATTAACCTCTTTGTCCAGCTCTCCGGCGATATTCTCCGCCGCGCTGCCCATGAAGCCGATCTCCTCCAGAATCGCCTTGGAGGCGGCGTACACGTCGTTCCCCTTCAGCACATCCTCATCCTCCAGCTCACGCATGGCCCGGTCCGTCATGCCGCTGGCAAAGGGCTCAAGGATGGAGGTGAATTCCTCGGAATAGGTCTCCGCCACCAGTTTTGCCCCATAGAGAGAGGCGAACAGTGCCAGGAGCATGAATATCCCGGGGATCAGCCCGTTGCGGTAGCCCTTCCAGGCGCAGCCGATGAGGATAAGCAGCAGAACGATGTCGATGATCCAATGTACCATGGGATTGCCTCCTTCAGGCGGGGGGACTGCACCCCCGCCGGTTTATGCGGGCCCGTTCCGCCATTCCGGCGCTGAGCCCCTTGAGAATCGTTAAGGTTGATAGATCGTGGCACTGCCTCCGGCGACGACGATGGCGCTGCCATCCTCCCGCACAAGGGATGCCTGCACGCCTGAAGCATTCTCCAGGCGGCCTTTTTCCTGCAGATCCGGATCGTAGAGCACCATCCGGTCCTGATACAGGACGGAGATCCAGCGCCCGGCGGCGCTCAGCCCCTCCACTTCGCCCTGGATATCCAGGGAAGCCAGCTCACGGCCGTCCCGATCCAGGGTGAGCAGCCGGGCTGCGCTGCCGTTCCGGTGCCGTCCCAGAGCCAGGACGATGAAGCCCTCTTCGGAAACGGCATAATCCTTCAGGAATTCTCCCTTGAAGGCAAATTCGCTGACGGGCTGGCATTTTTCATCCAGAAACAGCGCACGCTCCGTGCTCAGCAGGAGCAGCGCATTCCCGCCCAGGTATTCCGCTTCGAAAAAGATCTCTTCCTCTCCGGTCCAGCCCCGCAGCTCCGTCTCCTGGTTCAGACTGTATATCCCCAGATGACAGCCTTCCCCCTGGAGGGTGAGAAGGGCAAGACTGCCGCTGTCCGGCGAAAGATCCGCGTCGACGGGATAGCTGCTGCCCATGCGCACCCGGTAGACCGCCTGCCCATCGGGCTTGACGACAATGGCCACGCCCTTGCTGCCGCCCTCCCGGGCGAGGAAGACGCCCCAGCCCTGCTCGTTCACCTTTCCGGTGAGCACGCTGCCGGGAAGGCCGACCTCCACCGTTTCTCCGGTTTCCTTCACCATCAGGGCGATGCTGTTCTCCTGGCTCCAGACCGCGGCGGCCTTGCCCCGGGAAAAGGTCAGAGGTTCGGCGTAGCCCACCGTCCGGGAAAAGAGGAGCGTTCCCTCCTCATCGAAGAGGGTCAGACCGGAATCCGCGCTCACCAGGAGGCCTCGGCCTACGGCGGTGAAGCGGTTTTCGCTGTACGGGTCGAAGCTGAAGGCTGCTGCGGTTTCCGTCTTTTCCGCCGTCTTCCCGCTCTGGATGATGCCCACCGCCGCCAGGACCACCAGGCCCAGGAGGAACAGGCCGCCCAGAAAACGGAGCACGCCTTTGAATACCGGTCTCATGCCTGCATCATCCTCCCTGCCTCCCCGTCGTACCAGACGCCGGTCATGTATAAGCCCTGGGGCGGAACGGTCGGTCCCGCCAGACAGCGGTCCCCCGTCTCCAGGATCTCCGGGATCTCCTCCGGCCGCAGCTTCCCCAGGGAAACATAGAGCACGGTGCCCACCATCGCCCTGGCCATATTATACAGGAAACCGCTGGCGCAGATGCGGAAGGAAAACAGGTCTCCCTCCTGTTCCACGGCAAAATCGTAAACCGTTCGCACGGTGGTCTTCACATTGGTGCCCACGCTGCGCACCGCGGCAAAATCGTGGGTGCCCAGGAACTGCTCCGCTCCCGCCCGCAGCCGGGCAAGATCCAGTTCTCCGGGCCGAAACCAGACCCGGTCCCGCTCAAAGGGATCCCGGATGACTCCGCTGCGTACGTAATAAGTGTACTCCTTTTTCCGGCAGGAAAACACGGGATGGAAATCCGGTCCCACCTCGCAGGCCGCCTGCACCGCGATATCCGGAGGCAGGAGGGCATTCAGGGCAAGGGGCAGCCGGTCGGCGGGTACGGCGCACTCCGTCCGAAACCCGGCGCAGTACTTCCGGGCGTGTACCCCGGCGTCCGTCCTGCCGCAGCCCAGGGCGTGGGTCTCCGCCTTGCATAGCCTGGTGAGAGCTTCCTCCAGAGTCTCCTGTACCGTGGGAAGCCCCTTCTGCCGTTGCCAGCCATGGTAGGCGGAACCGTCGTAGCTGAGGCGCAAGGCAAGCTGTCTCAAATCCCCAACCTCCGGAACAGGATCACCAGAGCCAGGAGCAGGATCCCCACGGCCAGAGCGATCCAGTCCCGCCGGGCCATGGAAAGCTGCTTCATGCGGGTCCGCCCTTCTCCTCCGTGATAGCACCGGCTCTCCATGGCCGTTGCCAGCTCATCCGCCCGGCGGAAGGCGCTGACGAACAGGGGGATCAGCAGGGGGAGCATGGCCTTGGCCTTGGCGATCAGACCGCCGGTCTCGAAATCCGCACCGCGCGCCCGCTGGGCGCTCATGATCTTATCCGTCTCCTCAATGAGGGTGGGAATGAAGCGCAGGGCGATGGACATCATCATGGCCAGTTCATGTACGGGCACATGGATCTTCTTCAGGGGGTTCAGCAGGCTCTCCAGCCCATCCGTCAGCTGCAGCGGAGAGGTGGTGTAAGTGAGGAGCAGGGTGCCGGCAATGAGGAGCATGATCCGCAGCGCCATGAACACCGCGGTCTCCACGCCTTCCCAGTAGATGCTGATACGCCAGAAATGTACCAGCAGGTGTTCCCCCTTCGTATAGAAGAGGTTGAGGATCCCCGTGATCAACACGATGATGATCAGAGGTTTCAGCCCGCTGAGGATGTTCCGAAGACGGATGCGGGAGACCAGGATGCTCACCGCAAGGAAAAGGAGCACCAGGAAGTAGCCCGCATAGACGACCGCCGTGAACAGGGCGGCGATATAGATCAGGGTGAGGATCAGCTTGGTGCGGGGGTCCAGCCGGTGGACCA
>CAMZJG010000052.1 GCA_947307505.1 uncultured Clostridia bacterium
CGCATCTTCTGCTATAACCTGGGCTGGCTGCCCTCCAGCTGGCCGGCGGACACCGCTGCCCTGGGGGCAAAGGTGAAGGGATACATCATCCCGGTGTTCTGCCTCTCCTTCAGCTCCATCTGCAGCTACTGCCGCTTCACCCGGGCGGAGCTCTGCGAGGTGATGGAGAGCGACTATCTCCTCCTGGCCCGGACCAAGGGCCTCACCCGGCGGCAGGCCATCGTCCGCCACGCCCTGAAGAACGCCATGGTGCCCATCTTCCCCTCCATCCTGGCGGAGTTCATCGGCATCCTGGGGGGCTCCATGATCCTGGAATCCCTCTATGGCATCCCGGGCATCGGCAAGCTCTTCATCCTCGCCCTGAGTTATAAGGACTACGATATCCTGTTTGTGGACATGGCCATCTTCACCACCATCAGCCTGCTGGCCGGCGTGGTCCTGGACCTGTCCTACGGCTTCATCGATCCGCGGATCAGAATGGGGGCGAAGAAATAATGGCAAAATACGAAGAAAAGAGCGTCCAGTTCCGGGACGATGATTTCCGGCTCATCCAGGAAGATATCCGCATCATGGACACCAAACTGGAGACCAAGCCCACCACCTTCTTCCGGGACGCCCTGCGCCGCTTCCGCAAAAACAAGTCCAGCGTGGCGGGGTTCTTCATCCTGGCAGTACTGATCCTTCTGGCCATTGTGGTCCCCATCGTTTCTCCCCACAATATCGATACCGTAAGCTCCAGCGAGGGCTTCCTGGCCCCCAAGCTCTTTGAAGCCGGCACCGGCTTCTGGGACGGCACCCGGAGCAAGACCCACATCGTGTACGACACGGAAAACCAGGTCCCCGCTCTTTCGGACAAGTATTCGGCGGAAGCCATCCGCCAGGCCCTGGTCTCCCTTACCGTGGAGCCCGAGCCCACCTGTATCGACACCGCCAGCACCTACGGCACCGGCGGCGTGATCGTTTTCGCCACGGACGCCAAGGTGGCGGGACGGGACGCCTTCCTCCAGTCCAAACCCGTTGAGATCACCAACAAGGGAGACTACAAGCTCTCCGTCGTCTTCTCCGACGAGGAGGGGGTCAGCGCCTCCAAACTGGGGGAATACGCCGTCTACCTGCGCTACGGGGAAGGGCCGGAGGACCGGATCATGATCCGGGACTTCAGCCGGGATTACAGCGATATCGATTTTGACATCAGCGCCGCCATGAACGAGCAGAATCTGAAGACCGTCAGCGCCCAGTTGACCTTCGAGCTGAAGGGCACCTCGGATTCCTTCCGCTATATCCTGCTGAAGAGCGTGGAGTTCTCCGGCGGCGAGCGGGCCAAGAACCTGGAGGAGCTGGAGGCGGTCGGCTTCACGGACGCCACGGACATGATCAACAACGGGGATCCCAACAACCCGGGTTACTGGTCCTGCTCCGGCCGCAAGGGCATCCACAACTCGGAGATCTACTACTGCGACTACGTCATCGACACCTATATGCTGGTGTACGGCAACGCCGACAAGCGCACCTATTCCGCCACGGAGCTGAACACCTGGGTCGAAAACGGCTGGTGCAGGTACGACTACAAGATCGGGCCCGAGAGCTTTGAGAAGCTCTCCGACGCCTGCCCCCTGGATGAAGTGACCGACCAGACCGTCCTCAGCGTGACCAAAAAGCTCAGCAGCGTTACGGGCACCAGCTGGAACTACCGGAAGCTGGGGTATGACAAGATGCCCAAGTTCATCCTGGGTACGGACGTGAGCGGCTTCGACCTGTTCAAGCGGGCCTTCGCCGGTCTCCGCACCAGCCTGATCCTGGGCGTCTGCACCGCCGCCTTCTGCTTCTGCTTCGGCCTCCTGTGGGGCTCCGTCTCCGGCTACTTCGGCGGCAACGTGGACCTGTTCATGGAGCGTTTCTGCGATATCCTGGGGGGCGTCCCCTGGATCGTGGTCATGACCCTGTGCATCCTGCACCTGGGGAACAACTTCTTCACCTTCTTCCTGGCCCTGTGTCTCACCGGGTGGATGAGCACGGCCGCCCGGACCCGTACCCAGTTCTACCGCTTCAAGGGCCGGGAATACGTGCTGGCCTCCCGGACCCTGGGCGCCTCGGATATGCGGCTCATCCGGCGGCATATCCTGCCCAACTCCATGGGCACCATCATCACCAGCAGCGTGCTCATGATCCCCTCCGTCATCTTCTCCGAGGCCATCCTGGCCTACCTGAACCTGGGTCTCCAGGGGCAGCAATCCTTCGGCGTCATGATGTCCGCGAACCAGCAGTACCTGGGCATCTACCCCAACCTGGTCATCTTCCCGGCCATCGTCATGAGCCTGATGATGATCTCCTTCAACCTCTTCGGCAACGGACTGCGGGACGCCTTCAACCCGTCCCTGAAAGGAAGTGAATGAGATGGCTGAGCGGGATACGGTATTATCCGTCAACAACCTGGTCGTCAACTTCAAGACGGACAACGGGCTGGTCCAGGCGGTGCGGGACGTTTCCTTCGACCTGAAGCAGGGGGAGACCCTGTGCATCGTGGGAGAGTCCGGCTCCGGCAAGAGCGTCACCAGCAAGGCCATCATGGGCATCCTGGCGAACAACGCCATCATTGCCGGGGGCAACATCATCTACCGGGGCGAGAACCTGCTGGAGGTCTCCGAGGAGGAGTTCTACAAGATCCGGGGCCACAAGATCGGCATGATCTTCCAGGATCCCCTGAGCTCCCTGAACCCCATCGTGAAGATCGGCAAGCAGATCACCGAGGCCACCCTCATCAACTCCGACAAGCTGAAGCTGATGTACAACGACCTCATCAGCGACGACCTGATCCGCTACAAGAACACCCTGGCCAAGATGAACATCCAGATCGATACGGAAAAGAAGAAGCTGGATTCCTATATCTCCGAGCTCTCCCAAAAGGAGGGCGGTCTCACGGCGGAGGACAAGGCGGACATCAAGGAGAAGCAGGCCGCCTTCAAGACCTTCGCCCAGAGCACAAAGACGGAATATATGACCCAGGCCAGGAGCCTGAAGGCCGTGCTGGACCAGAAGAGCAAAGAGGCCAAGGCCCAGGTGAAGGAATACAAGGCCAAGGTCACGGCGGAGCACAAGCAGAAGATGTCCGCCATCAAGGAACGCATGGGCAACGCCTCCGGCCCGGAAAAGGAACAGCTGGCAAAGGAGCTGGAGGAAGAGAAGACCCACTTCATGAACCAGCTGAGCATCACCAAGGCGGAGGCCAGGCGCCGGGCCCTGGAGATCATGCGGGAGGTGGGCATCCCGGAGCCGGAGAAGCGGTTCAACCAGTACCCCTTCGAGTTCTCCGGCGGCATGCGCCAGCGCATCGTCATCGCCATCGCCCTGACGGTCTCCCCGGAGATCCTCATCTGCGACGAGCCCACCACCGCCCTGGACGTGACCATCCAGGCCCAGATCCTGGAGCTCATCAACCGCATCAAGGCGGAACGCAACCTCTCCTGCATCTTCATCACCCACGACCTGGGCGTCGTGGCCAACATGGCGGACCGGGTGGCGGTGATGTACGCGGGGAAGATCGTGGAATACGGCACCGCGGACGAGATCTTCTACGATCCCCGGCACCCCTACACCTGGGCGCTCCTGTCCAGCATCCCGGACGTGGACAGCAAGGAGAAGCTGGAGGCCATCCCCGGCACCCCGCCCAACATGATCTACCCGCCCAAGGGAGACGCCTTTGCCAACCGGAGCCGGTACGCCATGAATATCGACTACCGGGAGCAGCCCCCTTACTACAAGGTGAGCGATACCCACTATGCCGCCACCTGGCTCCTTGATCCCCGGGCGCCTCAGGTGGAAATGCCCAAGATCGTGAAGGAACGCATTCGGATCTCTTTGGAGGAGGACAGCCATGAGCAGGAAAACTGATTTGGATCTGCCGATCGACGCCTCCGCCCAGAACAACGACGAACTTCCCGTCATGAAGGAGGCCAAGGAGGTCGAGCAGCAGTTTTACCTCCGGGACGACCATGAGGACGTCTCCGACGATCCCGTGGCGGATACCCGGGCCAACGCCGACTTCAACAAGCTGTACAAGGTCAACCCCGGCGTAAAGCAGAAGCCGGAGCTGCGGGAACAGGGGATCCTCCTGTCCGTGCGGCACCTGAAGCAGTTCTTCTTCTTCGGCAAGGGCGTGAACCGCCAGAAGCTGAAGGCGGTGTCCAACGTCTCCTTCGACGTGCATGAGGGCGAATGCCTGGGCATCGTGGGGGAGAGCGGCTGCGGAAAGACCACCACCGGCCGCTGCATCCTGCGGCTGTACGACATCACCAGCGGCGCCATCTATTACCGGGGCGTGCGTATCAGCGCGGGCGACCGGTGGAACCGGAAAGAGATCAAGTGGTCCCGCATCCGGGCCAACGAGAAGATCGAGGAACTGCGGAAGCAGGGGGGCCATGAGGAGGAGATCCAGGCGCTCCAGAACCGGGTCGCCCAGATCCACGCCCAGCAGAAGGCCAAGATCCGCCAGATCAAGTACGATAACGAGCACGTGAGCCAGAAGCTCATGAACGAGATCCAGATGATCTTCCAGGACCCCATCGATTCCCTGGATCCCCGCATGACCGTGGAGGATATCATCCAGGAGGGCCTCAAAATTCAGGGCTTCCGGAACAAGGAGGAGAACCACCGGAAGGTGGTGGAGATGCTGCGGACCGTAGGTCTGGTGGAGGAGCACGCCTCCCGGTATCCCCACGAGTTCTCCGGCGGCCAGCGTCAGCGCATCGGCATCGCCCGCGCCCTGATCATGAACCCCAAGCTCCTGATCTGCGACGAGCCCATCTCCGCACTGGACGTTTCCATCCGGGCTCAGATCATCAACCTGCTGAATGACCTGAAGAAGAACCTGAACCTCAGCATCATCTTCATCGCCCACGATCTCTCCGTGGTCAAATATTTCTGCGATACCATCGTGGTCATGTACTTCGGCAAGGTGGTGGAGAAGGCCAGCTCCGACGAGCTCTTTGCCCACCCCCTGCACCCCTATACCCGGGCCCTGCTCTCCGCCATCCCCAAGCCCAATCCCCGGTCGGAGCGGAAGCGCAGGCGTATCCTCTACGATCCGGCCTCGGTGCACGATTACGGCAATGGGGACGAACCTACCTTCCGGGAAGTGAACCCCGGCCACTTCGTCTACTGCAATGACGCCGAGGAGGCGGAATACAGGAAAGAACTGGACAAGTGAGAAAGCTTTTTCTCCATTCTCCCAAGGTGTACTTGATCGCCCTGGTCCTGGGGGCGGCCCTTGCCGCCTTCAACCTCTGGTCCCGGGGCGGCGGGCTCCTCATCCGGTGGGCGGACGCCCTGAGCACGGCGGGGGCCTTCCTGATCCTCATGGGCCTCCTGGGCCTTGTGGCCCGGCTTGGCGCCTTCGATACCGTGGGCTACGGCTTCAGCAGGATCTGGAAGCCCCGGTACGGCGACCTGGTGGAATACACCCAGGTCAAGGCGGAGAAGCGGAGCCGGGCTCCCCTGGGCTTCATGCCCTTTGTGACCGTGGGGGCGCTGTTCCTCATCGCGGGGCTTGTTCTCCGATCTCAGGTATAAACGGAAATCGCCCGGAGGCGCGAGAAAGCGCTTCCGGGCTTTTTGTTTTCGCCCACCGGCGGCTGTGCCGCCTGCCGGCGATTTTTAAATGGTTCCCGTGACTGTGATGACGGTCGTGCCGGGGGTCGCAGTCCAGACTCCGGTGTCGGGGTCCTGGGCGTAGGTCGCCGCAGGTACGGTGATGGCTCCGGGCTGGGTGGCGAACAGGCCGGTGGTCTCGTCATAGGAATACTCTGTACCCAGGGTCCAGGCCGTGCCGTTGCAGGTGACGGCGAGTCCCGTGAGCACGGGCTGGAACGTATCCTCCAGGGTGACGTTTTCCGCCGCCGCCGCAGGTGTGTTGCCGGCGTTTTCGATGGTGAAGGTATAGGTGATGTTCCCCGTCTGCTTCCCGGCGGCCTGTTCCAGCGCTTTGCCGATGCTGAGCTCCGCAGCCGCCTCGGGGGTCACCGTCGCAGAGGCGGTGACGGGGGCGGGGAGACCTGTGACCGTTGCGGTATTGGTGATCTCCCCGGCGCTGCCCAGGGGAGCGTATTCCGTCACCTCGGTCTCGTATACCAGCAGCGCCTCGCCTCCGGCGGGAACGCTGATGCCGCTGATGACCATGGGCGGCCCGGGGGCCACCGCCGGGGCCGCCTGGAGCTGCCCGTTCACAAACAGACGCAGGGTATCGGGGTCATAGGCCAGGGGATAGAGGGTCTCCGTCCCGAAGGGGTAGCCCCCCAGATCATCCGTGAGGATCAGGTCCGTCAGCGCCGTGTCCCCGGAGTTCACCAGGGAGAGGACGTAGGTCACGGTATCATTGGCGATATAGTCCTCCGCCACCGGGGTCTTGGCCAGGACCAGGCTGTCCGGCAGGGTGCCGGTGACGGTGTTGGAGGTCACGGTGACGCCGCCGTAGCGCAGCGTTGCTGAATTGGTGAAGGTAGCCATAGCAGTATACACGCCCTTGCATCATACTGGAGCGTTTTGGGCTCCGGTACAGTTTATGCGCCGGCGGGGGAAAGGGTGTCGTCGTCGCGGATCTCGCGGGCTGCGCTTCCGCCGCCGGGCATTGCCCGCCGCCGAAAGCTTGCGTGCGCTCGATCGCTCCTCCTCTTCAAATCGAATCTCCGATTCGATTTGAGCTGCGGGGGTGAATATCCATTAAACCAAAGAAAAACCGTGACGGAACCGCTTTATGGACTTGGCTGGCGACGGGGAAAGAAAAACAGCAGCCGCGTTTCCGCAGCTGCAGCTGTCAAGCAAAAGTAGACAAACAAAAAGAAGAAGCTAAGAGAAGCCCA
>CAMZJG010000053.1 GCA_947307505.1 uncultured Clostridia bacterium
AGTCGAAGATCCCCAGCCTTCCGTCCGGGGTGCGGTAGAGGTTGCAGTCGCTGATATCCCCCTGCACCGCGTACCGGGGCGCCTGTTCCAGGACCCGGATCCGCTCCCGGAGAAGGCCGTGCCGCCGGAGGATCTCCCCATAGAGCGACGCGTCCGTTTCCCGGAGGAAGTCCCCCAGGTCGGTGAACAGGGAAAAGCGGAACAGGTCGTTCCGGCCCAGGGGATCGAAAAGCACCGGCCCGTCCACATGGGCGTCCTCCGCCTCTGCGATATGGTGCATCCGGGCCAGCAGCGCTCCGGTTTCCTCCGCAGTGGGGAGATCCACGACGGTCAGCTCTCCGGAGGCGAAGTCCTCCAGCGCCGCCACCACCGGATACCCCTTCAGATCATACCGCCGGGTATAGTTTTCCCCCGCCCGGTAAGCCCGGGGCGTCTCGACGCCCTTTTCCCGCAGGAGCGCGGCAAAGCGGCTCTGGGCCTCCATGAGCGCCTGCGGGGCGTCCGGCTCGTTTTTCAGCCGCAGCACCAGGCTGCGGCCGTCCCCGGTCTCCACCCGGAGGATCAGCCGGACCTCCCGGGTATCCGGCCCCTGGCTCTCATAGTCGTACCGCTGCAGCTCCGTGAGGGCCGCAGCGGGGGAGAGGATGCCGAAGTCCCGAAGAATGGGGGACACTTCCCCCGGGGTCAGGGTAAGCATGGCGGTTCAGCTCCTGTTTCCGTTCTGATTTCCACTGCCCGCTTGGCAGCGGAGGGGGAGACCGTTCCCGCTGCCAGGTTCAGCCTGTCCCCGGGCCACAGGCCCTCCAGCCGCCGGGGGACTTCCGAAAGCTCCCCTCCGGGAGCCAGGTCCGCGACAATGGTCAGCCGCCCCCCCTCCAGGGAGGCGGCATAATCATACAGTTTATCCCAGCCCAGCAGGGCCTCGTCCAGAGTATAGATCGAGATGGGCTTCGCCCGTTCCGTCAGCCGTCCCAGGACCTTGTCCAGCCGGGGTCCGGCATAGCCGCAGGGACAGACCCCGGGCAGCAGCCGCCCGTAGTCCCCGGTGCGGTAGCGCCGGAGGGGCATGGCCTCCCGCCGAAGGGTGGTGAAGACGATCTCCCCCCATTCCCCCACAGGCAGCACCCGGTCCGTGCCGGGCTCCAGGATCTCCACCTCCAGCTCGTCTCCCCGGATATGCCGTCCCTCGAGAGCGGGACACTGCACCGCGAAGCCCAGGCCGCTCTCCGTCATGCCGTAGTGGTCGAAAACGGTACAGCCCCAGATGCGTTCCAGGGTCTCCCGCAGGCTCTCCGCCGGATAGTCTCCGCTGAGGAGCACGGTCCGGGGCCGCAGCTCCGGCGCCAGAAGGCAGAGCCGCCGCACCTGCACCGGCAGGCCCACGATGGTATGGGGCCGGAACGCCCGCAGGGCGGAAACCGTTTCCCCGTAATCCCGGACCGCCCCCAGAAGGAGCGGCTCTGTACCCAGTCGGCGCAGACCCTCCTCCAGCAGCCGCCCAAGCCCATCCGGACTGAGACTGCCGATGCAGGCCGCTACCCGGTCCCCCGGGCGGGCGATATGGGCCATGCCGGAGCGGAAGAACTCAATGGTCCGCTCCAGATCCCCGGCGGTGAAGTACAGCCGCTTGGCCGGCCCGGTGCTGCCGGAGGAGCGGAGGCTCACGATCCGTTTTATCTCACCCTGGCTGACCTTCACGAAGTCCGCCGGGCGGGCGATGAGATCCTCCGGGGTGGTGAAGCCCTTCACTTATCCTCCAGGGCCTCTTCCACCTCCACCATGCGGCCCTCCGCCAGGGCCTGGGAGATGAACACCTTGCTGCATTTGGGGCAAACGGGCACCTCGTGGGAGAAGGAGCGGTTCATATAGCCGAAGACCACCTTCTTCATCACCAGGGCTTCCCCGCACTTGTTGCATTTCCAGTTCGTCGCGTTATCCATGTCAGATGGTCCTCTCCCATTTGATCCGGTGGCTGTATGCGGTGGCTACCTCATAGTCCTCCGCGCCGCTGCCGCAGGGCCGGTACTGGGCCCAGTAGGTCACCACCGGCTTCACCAGGCTGGCCAGGCTCCAGCCGTCCTCGGAAACCAGCTTATCCCCCGTGGTCTCGGCGGTCCAGATGGTCTCCTTCACTTCCTCCAGGCTGATGAAGCAGTTTTCCAGCTTCTCCCCGAGGCCCTCCGCCAGGGTGAGGTTCAGCCCGTCCCAGGGCTTGCGCTCCGGCGCGAAATCCATGTTCCAGATCTCCTTCATCAAACTCTGCTTGAGCCGCAGGGCGTTTTCATGCTTTTCCAGAATGGCGGGGGTCTTTTCCGGCCCGCCGGGGAAGTACAGGTCCAGGATATGAGCCGCTTCCTTGCCCCGCTCCCGGAACACCTCCAGGCAGTTGGCACAATATACGATATAGGGCTTGTCCGAAAGGGCGGCGCTGTTTTCCCCGATCTCCTCAAACACCGCCCGGTTGGGGATCTGGATGTGTCCGCCGAAGCCGCAGCAGCGGCTGGGGCCGGCAAGCTCCTCCAGCTCCGTGCCGGCACGCCCGGCCAGTTCCCGCACGGCGCGCTTCATCTCCCCGAAGGCCCGGGCGGCGCAGGGATCGAACACCGCGGCCCGGGGGAAGGCGGTTTTCGCGGGCTTCAGACCCGCCTCCGCCATGAGGGCGTAGAGGGATACCTGGGGGATCTCCGGCATCTGTTCGGCGAAGGTGCGCTGGCAGGTGGCGCAGGCGAAGACCAGGGCGGGCTTCCCCAGGGACTCCCATTCCTGCCGGATCTTCGTTTTCACCGCCTCCAGCCGGTCCAGATCCCCGGCCCACAGGGCGGGCACGCCGCAGCAGCCCAGCATGAGGCCCACCTCTCCGGGCTTCATCTCCGTCAGGAAGCGGTAGGCCGCCTTCACCTGCTCCGGGGCGTCCATCCCCAGACGGCAGCCCGGGAAAAAGGCGTAGGCGCAGGTCTCCTTTCCCGGCGGTGGCAGGCACACGGAGGCCTCCCCGGCAGCCAGGTCCAGCTCCCGGAGCCAGTAGTCGTGGAAAGCCTTGGGTCCCGTGTTCCGGCTGAACCGGTCCGTGCGGGAGAGCATGAACACCGCCCCCAGATCCGCGTGCTCCGGACAGACCTCCCGGCAGAGGCCGCAGTTGGTGCAGGAATAGGTCTGGCGGACGATGCTCTGGGTGGCGATGGGCGGCGCGGCGGAGGAATCCGCAAAGGCCTCCCGGGCGATGCCATGGGGTTTTTTCCGGTATTTCTTCAGCATCTCGCAGCCGTCCATACAGGCGCTGCAGTCGCACTGCAGGCACCGGGCGGCCTCCGCCTTCGCCCCTTCCTCCGTCTCCGTCTCCCCGGGGGCTTCCGCCTCCACCCCGGGATGGGGGAGGTAGCGCTCGCAGGGGTTTTCGTGCCGGGGATCTCCGATCTCCTCCCGGCGGCCGGTCATGAGGAAGGCTTCCATGGTTTTGGCGGCCTCCGGGCCCATGGCGATGGCTTCGATGAGGCTCCGGCCCGCGGCCTCGCCGCCCACGAAGAAGCGCCCGTCCTCCCAGACAGCGCCGCCCTTGCCCGTGGCCAGGTATACGGCTTCATAGTCCGCCAGCTCCTCCGGCCCCAGGATCTCCCGCCCGTAAACGAATTCCAGGAATCCGGGCTTCACGGCGGTGAACTGGAAGCGGAAGTCCTCGTCGAACTCCGGGAAGCGGGGATGGGTCCGGAGGCTGCCGCCCCAGCTTTCCTCCCGCTCGAACACGGTGACGATATACTTTTTCAGAGCCAGCTGCAGGGCGGCGGACAGACCGGCCGGGCCTGCGCCCACCACCGCCACCTTCTTGTCCTTGGGGGGGATATTGAAACTGTCCGCCTTCTTGTTTTTGGCGAAGCGGATGGAAGCGGCCTCCAGCCCGGGCAGGTCGATGGCGCCTCCCAGGTCTGCCCGCTGGCAATGGGCCTTGCAGGGGGCGGGGCAAAGGGCGGACACAACTGCGGGAAAGACCACGGCGGTGCGGTAGGCCTTCCAGGCGGCGTTCCAACGCCCGTTTGCGCATTTTTCCGCAAAGCCTCGAACGTCCATCCCGAAGGGACAGGCGCAGGAACAGGAGGCGGCTTCTCCGTTGAAACAGCTCCGGGTGTATTGGCTGAAGTCTTCCAGCTGCATAAGATCACTCTCCGAAGGGGCGAAAGCCCATAATCTTTCATCAATGAATTATACCACAGCGCAGGCCTCATTGCAAACCGGCATGGGGGGTGGTATAGTTGCCCGGGAGGGATGGATATGAAGATCGGCGTGGTATCGGATACCCATGGGCTCCTGCGGCCGGAGGTAGCGGCGGTGCTGGAGGGGGTGGACGTGATCCTCCACGGAGGCGACGTCGGCGGACAGGATATCCTGGACGCCCTGGGGGAAATTGCCCCGGTGTTCCCCGTGCGGGGCAACAACGACTGGGGCTCCTGGGGGGAGAGCATCCCCCTGATGCGGGAGCTGGAGCTGGGGGGTCTGCGGATCTGCATGGCCCATATGAAGCGGGACCTGCCCGGGGATCTGTCTCCCTACGATCTGGTGATCACGGGGCACACCCATAAGTATGCGGAGAGCAGGCAGGGGAAAACCTTGCTCCTGAATCCCGGCAGCTGCGGTCCCCGGCGCTTTGGCCAGCCCATCACTTTCGCCCTGCTGGAGGTCACGGAGAAGGGGATCGCGGTGCAGAAGGCGGATATCCCCTGGGACTGAACCGAAGATTGCTTTTTTCCCCCTTCTCTGTTAAAATGAGGCGGATTTTTCGCAGACAGGAGAAAGATCATGTCCATTGAACGCGCAAGAGCCTGGCTTACCGCCCGGGGGGTGGATCCGGCCCGGATCCTGGAGTTTCCCGTATCCAGCGCCACGGTGGAGCTGGCGGCAAAGGCCCTGAACTGCGCCCCGGAGCGGATCGCCAAAAGCCTTGCCCTGCGCCTGCTGGGCGCGGCGGGGGACGGGGTCCTGCTGGTGGTGGCCGCCGGGGACGCCAGGCTGGACAATGCCAAATACAAGGCCCGATTCGGCTGCAAGCCGAAGATGCTGGGCCATGAGGAGGCGGCGGAGGAGGTCGGCCACGCCGTGGGCGGCGTCTGCCCCTTCGGGGTCAATCCCGGTGTGGAGGTCTGGTTGGATGAATCCCTCCGGCGCTTTGAGACCGTTTTCCCTGCGGCGGGAAGCTCCAACAGCGCCATTGAGCTGACCCTGCCGGAGCTGGAGGCGCTGTCCTGCGCCCGGGGCTGGGTGGATGTATGCAAGCTCCCGGAAAGCAATGCATAAGGAAGGAATAGGAAAGATATGACCTGGTTCTGGACTGCTCTCATCGCGACCCTCTGCTGGGGCTTCGCGGACCTGTTCTATAAAAGCGGCGCCGATCCGGAGGACCGGCGCAGTCATCTGAAGACCACCATAGCCGTGGGGATCTTTTTCGGCCTTCACGCGGCCTATACCCTGCTCTTCGGGGACATCGGCTTCGATTGGCGGAACCTCATCCGCTATGCCCCGGTGTCCGTGATGTACATCCTCTCCATGGCCATCGGCTACCTGGGCCTCCGGTATCTGGAGCTGAGCATCGTCTCCCCGGTGGAGAACTGCTCCGGAGCTTTGGCCGCCCTCCTGGGCATCCTCATTCTGCGGGAGATGCCGGAGAGCGTTTTCACCTGGATCGGCATTGCCTGCTGCTGCCTGGGCGTGTTCCTCCTGGGTCTCTTTGAGCGGAATCGGGACGCGGGGGAGATCGCCCATCAGGATGGGCGGAAGTTCCGCACCGGCCTGGGGGCCTTCCTGCTGCCTCTGGCCTACTGCGTCATCGATACCCTGGGCACCTTCCTGGATGATCCCTGCCTGGATATGGAGAGCACCTGGCTCCTGAACGTCACGGAGGACACCATTGAGGACGTGGGGAACACCGCCTATGAGCTCACTTTCCTCCTGGTGGCGATCGTGCTCATCGTCTATCTCCTGGCCACCCGGAAGAAGGTCCCGGCCCATAAGCCGCCCCTGAAATACCGGGGAGCCCGGCTGGTGGCGGCGGTATTCGAGACCGCAGGCCAGTATGCCTATGCCCATGTGATCGGCGGCGCAGCGACGATCACCGCCCCCCTGGTGGGGTCCTACTGCGTGGTCTCCGTGATCCTCTCCCGGCTGTTCCTGAAGGAGAAGCTGCCGAAGAAGCAGTATATCGCCGTCTTCATCACCTTCGCCGGCATCATCCTCCTGGGTCTGGCAGAAGGCCTGGCGGAATAAAAAACGAATGGGAAAAGGAGCTATCCCGATGGGACAGCTCCTTTTTTGTTATCCGGTCTCCTCCGGCAGTTTCAGCACCTGGCCGATCCACACCAGGCCGGGATCCTCCACCGTCTCCCGATTCGCCGCCCAGAGGCGGCGCCAGTCCGCCCCGGAGCCGTACAGCTCTTCCGCAATGGTCCAAAGGCAGTCTCCCTTGTTCACGGTATAGCTCTCCGGCCGGGCGACTGTCTCCGCCGCAGGGGGCTCCTCCGCAGGAACATCAAGCAGCTGGGGCGGGAAGTGCCGCTGAACGGGCAGCTGGGCGGTGGTCCGGGGCGCGGGTGAGGGCGTGACCTGGGGCGAGGGGTTCACCGCCTCGGGCGGCGGACTCAGAAGGGGCGTGGGCGTGGGAGGAGGAGGGACTGCCTCCTCCGGCGGGGCGGAGGGTGTAATGGTCGGCACTGCGGGAACGATCCTTGTCCCGCAGCCCGTGAGCAGGGCCAGGATCAGCAGCAGGCACAGGGCCGAGTAAGTCTTGGACATGTCCATCATCCTTTCTTCCCCTGTGTTATGCCCCAAAATCGG
>CAMZJG010000054.1 GCA_947307505.1 uncultured Clostridia bacterium
CCCCAGAAGCGAAGGGACAGGATCAGACCGATGCTGATGACCAGCAGGATATACCATCGCTGGGTCAGCAGGTCCGCATCCAGAACGGAAAGGATAAAATACAGGATCATGCCGATGGCCAGAGCGCCGATCTGCACCGTCATATACCGTTCGGTCTCAAAGGTGCGGGTGGCGCTGTACAGGATGAAGAGACCGAAAACGGCGTTGATCAGGCAGAGGATGAGCAGAAGAAGGTCAGAACGAAGCAGGACAGAGCTGAGTCTCCGCAGCCATTGTTTCATGTTCATCCCCCTTTCGGCAAATTCTTTCCGGTGACTATGTATTCTACCATTTCCCGCCGGCATTGACAAGTGCGCAGATAAGGAAAAACCTCCGGCGCGGCATCCGCCGCGCCGGAGGCTGGGTCTCCGAAACGATCATTCCGACTGCTGAGAATACTGGGCAGGATTGATCACGCCCCGGCGGCGGTAGACATCCGGGATGCGCTTATCCACAAAGTAGTCCCAAACCTTTTGATCCACCCGATAACCAAGGAAACCGATGCGGTTCACTTTGCCGGCAACAGGATACCATCCCACCACCTGGTAAACGCCCTTGACTATGCCTCGGACAGAGGTGATGACATAGTCATAGTCCTGAGCGATATCCAGCTTCAGCTTCCAGGCTTCGTGACAGGCGGCATAGATGGGATCCTCCTCCCCTTCTTCAGCCATGCGGGCAATCTTTTCATCCGTGACCTTGATGAGAATGTACTTAAAGGGGGGCTCTTTATAAATCTCCGGTGTAAGGCCTTCCACCAGCTGGGCGGCGTTGCCGGTGCCCCGGTCATGGTGCTGTCCCTTCCGCTTGTCGATCAGCGCCGGAAAGCAATCCAGCACTGCGGACTCCACCTCAAAAGCGGTAGTCTCGTCCAGCCCCCAGCGATGGATGACCGGAAGGACTTCAAGCCCGGAATTGACGATCTCATGGATGAGATCCAGACGGAGATCGTTGGTCTCCTCATCATCGGGCCTGACCCGCAAATTGCCCTGGGCATGGGCGAAAACCTGATTGCCGCTTCCCATGCCGACATAGAAGGTGATGCCGTTGCGAGGGTCCACCAAGCGGTAGACGTAATATTTCAGGCTTTTGCTTGCGCCTGCCGGAAACTGTTCCTTTGCTGCCATGTCGGATTCCTCCTGTCTTTACCGTTTTTAATAATATAACATAAATATGTAAAAAACGCAATGAAAAACTTGTGAAAACTGACGGGATTATTGGAAAAGGATGTGGGGAAAAGGAGGTTCCGGCGGTTGAAAACAGAACGAGAGCATGATATAATTCATTGGTTACGAAGGAGGCAGGGACGAACGTGGAAAAACGGGTATATACCGCCTCGGAGGCGGAGACCGAGGCCTGCGGCCGGGAACTGGCCGGGGAATTGGGACCGGGCAGCGTGGTCGCCCTGTATGGGGACCTGGGGGCGGGCAAGACCGCCTTTGTCCGCGGCCTGGCCCGGGGTCTGGATATCCGGGAGAGTGTCAGCAGTCCCACCTTCACCATCGTCAACGAATACCCCGGCAGAATCCCTCTCTTCCATTTTGATATGTACAGGCTGCAGGATGAACAGGAGCTCTTCGATATAGGCTGGGAGGACTATCTGGATCGAAACGGCATCTGTGCTCTGGAGTGGAGCGAACGGGTGGAGGGGGCCATCGGACCGGAGGCGGTGCGGGTGACCCTTCGCCGTCTGGACGATACCCATCGGGAGATCGTCATTTCCCGGAAGGAGGGGGACGCATGCTGATCCTGGCGCTGGAATCTTCCGCGAAGGCGGCCTCCGCCGCCCTTTACGAAGGGGAGTCCCTTCTGGGACTGAGTCTCATGCACTGCGGCCTGACCCATTCCGAAACCCTGCTGCCCATGGCGGAAGAGCTGCTTCGCCGTTCCGGCAAAAGCATGGCGGAGGTCGGCCTGGTGGCGGTAGCCCGGGGCCCGGGTTCCTTTACCGGTATCCGCATCGGCGTCGCCACAGCAAAGGGCCTGTGTTGGGGGGGCGATAAACCCTGCTGCGGGGTCTCCACCCTGGAGGCCATGGCCTGGCAGGGCGCGCATCTGGAAGGAAGGCTCCTGTGCTGCGTCATGGATGCCCGGAGGAGCCAGGTCTATAACGGCCTTTTCCGGGCGGAGGGTGGCAGACCGGTGCGCCTGCGGGAGGATCGGGCGCTGAGCCTTGATGAACTGCTCCCGGAGCTGGATGAATCCCCCGTCCTGCTGGGGGACGGCGCCCTGCTCACTGCCGGAGAAATGAACCGGAGAGGTATGGAATACACTCTGGCGCCGGAACCAGTCCGCATCCAGAGCGCCTGGGGCGTCGCCCTTGCCGCCGCCCATGCGCCGGAGAGTGCCTGGGGGGAGCCGGACCCGGTTTATCTTCGCCTGAGTCAGGCGGAGCGGGAGAGATTGGAAAAACTGAAGCGTTCCGGCAAGGAAGCCGGACGGGAATAAAGGAGATAGAAAAATGGGAACTCTGCATGTACTGAACCATCCGCTGATCCAGCATAAGCTGTCCATCCTGCGGGATAAGGAAACCAGCGTCAAGGAATTCCGGGAGCTGGTGAGCGAGATCGCCGGTCTCATGTGCTTTGAGGCCACCCGGGACATGCCCACGGAAGAGGTGGAGATCGAGACCCCCGTGGCCAAGGCGAAGGTCCGCCGTCTTTCGGGGAAAAAGATGGCCATCATCCCCATCCTCCGGGCCGGCCTGGGCATGGTGGACGGCATCCTGAACCTGGTGCCTGGCTGCAAGGTCGGCCATATCGGGCTGTACCGGGATCCGGAGACCCTGAATCCGGTGGAGTATTACTGCAAGCTCCCCAACGATATCGCCGACCGGGAGATCATCGTCCTGGATCCCATGCTGGCGACCGGCGGCAGCGCCAGCGCCGCCATCGGATTCATCAAGCAGCATGGCGGACGGCATATCCGCCTGATGTGCATCATCGGCGCGCCGGAAGGAGCCGACAGGGTGCTGAAGGATCATCCGGATGTGGACGTTTTTGTGGCGGCCATGGATGAAAAGCTCAATGATCACGGCTATATCGTCCCCGGTCTGGGGGACGCGGGCGACCGGATCTTCGGTACCAAGTAAAATCCTTTGGTCGATATTTCGGTCAGGGGAGTCCGTAAAGCCTTCGAGCAGGATAAAGAGATCCTGCGGGGCGTTACCTTCGAGATCAACGAAGGGGAGCATGTGGGACTCCTGGGGAAAAACGGCGGCGGCAAAACCACCCTGTTCCGCATCATCACCGGCGAACTGGAGCCGGATGCGGGCGAGGTGGTCATTGGCACAGGCAAACGGGTGGGTGTCATGACCCAGATCCCGGTCTTTCCGCCGGAATATACGGCGGAGGATGTGCTGAAAAGCGCTTTCCGGCGGCTGGATGATCTTCAGACGAAGCTGGCCGCTCTCCGGGAGGAAATGGCTGAGGGCGGCGAGAGCACCGCCCGGGCTTACGATCGGCTCCAGACAGAATTTGAAGCCCTGGGGGGCTATGAGACGGATTTCACCCTGGCCAAAGTGGCAAACGGCCTGGATCTGCCGCCGGAACTCCGGGGGCGGCTCTTCGCCAGCCTCAGCGGCGGCGAGAAGACCAGGGTGAACCTGGCCCGGCTCATCCTGGAACAGACGGATATCCTGCTTCTGGACGAGCCTACCAACCACCTGGATCTGCGGGCAACGGAGTGGCTGGAAGATTACCTGGCCCATTTTAAAGGAACGGTGCTCACCATCTCCCACGACCGGTATTTCCTGGACCATGCGGTCAGCCGCATCATGGAGATGACCGGCGGGATCGTGGAGCATTACAGCGGCAACTACAGCTTTTTCGTGGTGGAGAAGCAGCGGCGCTACGAAGAAGCCCAGAAACTCTGGGAGAAAAACCAGAAAAAAATCGCCCAGCTGCAGAAGGCGGCCGACGATCTGCATCTTTGGGCCTTCATGGGAGCGGATAAACTCCATAAGCGCGCCTTTTCCATGGAAAAGCGCATCGAACGCCTGCAGCAGCAGGGGGAGAAACCGAAGCAGGAGCGGCGGATGAAAGCTCGCTTCGGGGAGACGGAATTCCGCGGGGCGGACGCCCTGGTGATCCATGGGCTCAGCAAGGCCTACGGAGACAGGACCTTGTTCCGTGACCTGGAGCTCCAGGTCACGGGGGGCGAGCGCATCGCCCTGCTGGGAGACAACGGTGCGGGAAAGACGACCCTTCTCCACGTCCTCACCGGCCGGGAGCCGGAGGACCGGGGCGTGGTAAAGTTCGGACCGTCGGTGAAATGGGCCATGCTGGAGCAGCAGATCCGCTTTGAGCATATGGATCGGACCCTGGTGGACACCATGCTGTATGAAGGAGACTGTACGCCTCAGGAGGCCAGAGACCGGCTCGGCGCCTTCGGCTTTTCCGGAGAGGACGCTTTCAAATGGGTATCGGATCTCTCCGGCGGAGAGCTGACCCGTCTGCGTCTGTGCATCCTCATGAAGGCTGATGTGAATTTCCTTATCCTGGACGAGCCGACGAACCACCTGGATATCATGTCCCGGGAGTGGATCGAAGACGCGCTGGAGGATTACGGCGAAGCCCTTCTGCTGGTAAGCCACGACCGGTATTTCATCCGCCGCTTCGCCACCAGGATCTGGGAGCTGCAGGATGGTCAGCTGCAGGATTATCGCTGCGGTTATGACGAATACCGTGAACGGAAGGAACGCCGGGAGCAGGTCGCCCGGGCGGAGAAGAAGCAGGAGCCCGGGGATAAACCGAAGAAAAAAGCCTCCGGCCCCTCACCCGAGCGGAGGAGGGCGCTGCTGGAAAAGCAGATCCAGGAGGCGGAAGCGAAGGCCGCGGAAACGGAACGGCTCATCGAAGAGAACGCCACGGACTATCAGCGGCTGGAGGAGCTGTTTCGGGAGAAAGCGGAGCTGGAGCGGCAGATCGAGGATCTGTATGCCCGGTGGGACGCCGTGGAATGAGGCAGAGGGATGCGGGAAAAGCTGAATGAGATCGAAGCCCGGTTTCGGGCGCTGGAGGAGAAGATATCCAGCCCGGAATGCTATAACGACCCGGAAGCGGTGCGTAAGCTCTCCCGTGAGCAGAAGCTGCTGGAGCCGGTGGTGAGCAAATATCGGGAGCTGTGCCGATGGGAGGAGCAGGCGGAGAGCGCCGAGGCTCTTCTTAGCGGGGAGACGGACCCGGAGCTGCGGGCCATGGCCCGGGAGGAGGCGGAGGACTGCCGCGCCCGCGCGGCAGAGGCGGAACAGGAACTCCGTCTGCTGCTCCTGCCCCGGGATCCGGACGACGATAAGAACGTCATCGTGGAGATCCGCGGCGGCGCCGGGGGAGATGAGGCTGCTCTGTTTGCCCATTCCCTCTTCCGGATGTACAGCATGTACGCCGAACGGAAACGCTGGAAATGCGAGATCGACAACTTGAATGAAACGGAGCTGGGGGGCATCAAGGAGATCGTCTTCCGGCTGGAGGGCGAAGGCGCCTATTCCCGGATGAAATTCGAGAGCGGCGTCCATCGGGTACAGCGGGTGCCGGATACGGAGACCCAGGGACGCATCCACACCTCCACCGTTACCGTAGCCGTGCTTCCGGAGATGGAAGAGGTGGATTTTCAGCTGGACCCTGCCGATCTGAAGATCGACGTGTTCCGCTCCTCCGGCGCCGGAGGACAGAAGGTGAACAAGACCTCCAGCGCCATCCGGGTGACCCATCTGCCCACAGGCATGGTGGTGGAATGCCAGGATGAGCGCAGCCAATACAAGAATAAGGACCGGGCCCTGAGCATCCTCCGCAGCCGTCTGTACCAGATCGAGAAAGACAAGCGGGATGCGGCCGTCGCTGCGGAGAGGAAAAGCCAGGTGGGTACCGGCATGCGCAACGAGCGCATCCGCACCTACAATTTTCCCCAGGGCAGAGTGACGGATCACCGCATTGGTCTGACCTTGTACAAAATAGAGGCTATCATGAACGGAGACCTGGATGAGCTCATCGACGCCCTGCGCAGCGCGGAGCAGGCGGAGAAGCTCCGGGGAGAGGGAGAATGAAGACGCTGCTTCTGACTTCCGCGGAGGCGGAGAAGGCCGCGTCCATCCTGCGCTCCGGCGGTCTGGTGGCCCTGCCCACGGAGACCGTATACGGCCTGGGGGCGAGCGCCCTGGAGGAAGAGGCGGTCAAACGGATCTTTGAAGTCAAGGGCAGGCCGCAGGATAACCCCCTGATCATCCATGTGGCCGGGCCGGAGGCTTTGGGAAAATGGTGCGAAGCGGTGCCGGAAAGCGCCTATACCCTGGCGGAACGTTTCTGGCCCGGCCCCCTGACCCTGGTGCTCCCATGCCGGAAGACAGGTCAGCCCCATATCCCGGACCGGGTGACTGCGGGGCTGGATACCGTGGCGGTACGCTGCCCGGATCATCCGGCTACCCTGGAGGTGATCCGGCTGGCGGGGGTCCCCATCGCCGCGCCTTCCGCGAACCTCTCTGGCAAACCCAGCACCACCACCGCGCTCCATTGCCTCCATGATCTGGAGGGAAAGGTGGAGGCGATCCTGGACGGGGGCCCCTGTCGGGTGGGTCTGGAATCCACCATCCTGGATCTGACAGTCACGCCGCCCCGCGTCCTGCGTCCCGGGGGGATCACCCTGGAGCAACTGCGGGAAAGCCTGGGTGAAGTGGAACTGGACCGGGGGCTGGTCATGCCGGGGGAGACCCCAAAGGCCCCGGGAATGAAATATCGCCACTATGCGCCTTCCGCAGAGCTGACCCTGGT
>CAMZJG010000055.1 GCA_947307505.1 uncultured Clostridia bacterium
TGATGCTGACCCCCTCCCGGCGGTACTTGTCCAGATCCAGGGATTTCAGGTTGTCTTCCCCCAGGACCACATCCCCTTCCCCGGGGACGTCCAGCCCTGCCAGCATGCTCAGGAGGGTGCTTTTCCCGCTGCCGCTGGGGCCGACGACGGCGTACAGCTTCCCGGCTTCAAATTCATAGCTCGCGTTTTTCACCACCGGGGCAGCGCCGCCGGGATAGGTGTAACTGACGTTTTCAAGAGTCAATGCGTTCATGATGAATCCTCCTTGCTTTTCGTTTTGGGCGGGGACCCTGCCGGGGGGATGCCTCCGGCGGCCAGCTTTCTTTTGCGGAAAAGAAAGCTGGGAAAGAAAGCCGCCAAAGGAAACCTATTCCGAGGCGGTTTCCTTTGGAATCCTTCCCCGACGGCCAAGGGAGAAACCGCGCGGCGGTTTCCCCCATTGGATCCTCCTTCCCGGGGAAGGGGGGGGACGGGAGTTCTGCACGGAACAACGGGACAAGGTGACATGTGCAGGGATGCG
Organism: uncultured Clostridia bacterium; assembly: GCA_947307505.1. Next base: position 521 of record CAMZJG010000055.1, read on the forward strand.
GCCGCCTGCGGGCTGGATTGATCGAATCCCTGCGTCGGTGCGGCGAAGGGCACCCTGAAAAGCAAACGACCATTGCCAAGCAGATTCAAAGTCGGCAAGCTGACGTTCAGCACCCGCTTGTTCCCCGCCGCGCCTTTGCCCCCTTCGCTTCAGCGCCCGCCGCACCGGGGTGCAGGGGCGGAGCCCCGCCGCGCTCTTTCCCCGGTTTCTCTCGCGTGAGAGAAACCGGGCCGCCGGAGGCAAAGAAACGAGTATAGTCAGAGAAAGGATCGGTACGTCAGCTCAGCGGCCGCTCAAAACCGCTTCGCTATTCCTTTGCCTGCAATTGGGCTAAAACATGCTTTCTCGCGCACAGCCAGGCAAACACCCCGGAGCCCAGGGCGCAGGCGGCCAGATGGGCGGCCAGGTAAATGCCGAAGGGTTTGAGCACCGCTTTCAGTTCCGGTTTCTGGATCAGGATCACCAGGACGAAGCCCAGGATCAAGCCAACCAGGGCGCACAGCACCTGGGCCAGGGCATAGATCCCCACGCATTTCCCTGTCTTTGTCCCCAGGGCTCGGAGGATGCTGATCTCTTTCGAAGAATGGAGCACCGTCAGTCCCGGCAGCACGCCCCCCAGCAGCAGGGCGGCGGCGATGGTCAGAGGATACAGGGTCTCCAGGAGCCGGTGCATCTCATAGATGCGGTCCGCGTAGGAGGTGTCCAGAGTGAGGCGTACATCACTTTGCTCCTTATCCAGCTCCCCCTTGGCATAGGCGCTGAACTCCGCCGCCTGATGGTAGTCCCGCAGGGTGAATTCCGCAATATCCAGGTCCATCCTGGGCACCAGGAAAAGGACCATGTTCCGGGCCGCCGCAGGGATGAACACCGTGCGCATGTTCGCGTCGGAGCGGATGACGCCTACCAATTTGAAGAAGGGCCTGCGGGCGTCCCGCCGTTCCATGTCCGTCTCACCGGGCTTCAGGGGGTCCATACCGAAACCGGTGACGGCGTTCCACCAATCCGTTTCGTTGACCCGCACCATATCCCCCAGACTCAGGCCGTATGCCTCCGCGTGGGAGGAATACATCACCAGGACCTTCTCCTCCGCGTTCATGGCGGTCTCCTCATCCCAGCCCGGGAGCCAGTCCACCGGGTCCGACACCCGCTTATCCAGCCGGTTGGTGAGGATAAAGGCGGCGCTTCCCATCTCCACCATGCCATCCGGCGCATAGCGTTCATAGTAGGGGTCCCGGACGTAGCCGCTCTCCGCGATCTTCACCGCCCGGCTGTAGCTCAGGCCGCCCGAGAACGCCGCCTTGACCTCCACGTTCTTGTACAGCTCCGCGTATATCCCCCGGAGCACCGTCACCAGGCCGAAGGCGAAGGCCAGCAGCGCCGCCAGCAGCAGGCTCAGCAGACTCCGTCCGGGGTTCCTGCCCAGCAGACGGCGGAGAAAGCGCAGGGACCAATTCATGGCTTTCCTCCTATTCCTTGGACTGCAATAATTCCAGCACATGACGCCGGGCTGAGAGCCAGGCAAAGACGCATGAACCCAGGGCGCAGGCCGCAAGATGCGCTGCCAGGTATGTCCCGAAGGGCCGGGCCACGGCGTCAAAGGCCGGGCGCTGCAGGAAAAACGCCAGCAGCAGTCCCGCCGCCAGCCCGATAAACGCGCACAGCGCCTGGGCCAGGGTATAGACGCCCGTACAGCTCCATATGCGCACCCCCAGCGCCCGCAGGATGCTGATCTCCCGGGAGGCATGGAGCACCATGAGGCCTGGAAGCACACAGCCCAGCAGCAGGGCGGCGGCGACGGTGAGGGGGTAGAGGGTCTCCAGCAGCCGGTGCATCTCATAGATGCGGTCCGCGTTGCCGGTGTCCATGGTGAAGGATGCGTCCCCGGCGCTGCCGTCCAGGATGCCCCTGGCAAAGTCCCGAAGCTCCGCCGCCCGGTGATAGTCCGTCAGGGTGAATTCCGCGATATCCAGGGTGAACTCCCCGGAATAGAGGCAGCTCAGCGGCTGGTACGCTCCGGCGGGCACGAACACCCGGCGGTCCTCAGGAAGGTCCTCCGTAAGGCCCACGATGGTGAGAAAAGGCCGCTTCCGGTCCCGCAGCTCCATGAGAGTCTCTCCGGGCTTCATGACCTGGGAGAGCTCACCCAGATTGCTCAGCCATCCATGCTCGTTCACCCGCACCCGGTCCCCCAGCCCCTTCCCCAGGGCCTTCGCGTATTCCCCGTTCATTACGCACACCGCCTTGGAGGCCAGAAAGAAGCTCTCCTCGTCCCAGCCCTCCGCCCAGGTCACGGCCTCCGCCAGATCCGTCTCCAGGCGATTCGTGAAGATGACCGGGATGTGCTCCTGGTCGTTCAGCTCGAGCATGCTGTTCAGGGCAGTGTATTCATACCGGGGGTCCCGGAGGCAGTCGGACCTCTCCGCCCTCTGTGCGCGGGCGTAGGAGAGGCCGGTGAACACCGCCCGGACCTCCACATTCTGATACAGCTCCGCGTATATTCCCCGAAGCACCGTCACCAGGCCGAAGGCCAGAGCCAGCAGCGCCGCCAGCCCCAGGCTCAGGAGGCTCCGCCCCGGGTTCCGCCCCAGCAGGCGGCAGAGATAACGAAAGGACCAATCCATCATTTCTTTCCCTGCACCAGCTCCAGGATGCTCCGGCGGCGGACCAGGAGCAGGCCGAGGAAAGCCAGGAGGGCCAGGAGGACCAGGAAGCCCAGGGTCCCCAGGAGGAATACCGGCAGAGGGGCGGGAGTATGGGCGGCCTCAGCGGCAAGCTGCCGGGCCGTCACCACCCGGGAGACCAGGAGCCCCACGGCGGCAGACAGGGTCCCCAGCAGGAGGAAGGGCACATACAGCCGGCCCCCGGCCTCACTCTGCCCCATGCCCAGGGCCCGGAGAATGCCGTACTCCTGCTTCTTCCGCCCGATGAAGAGCCACACAGTGAGCACCAGGGCGAACACCGCCGCCCCGGAGAAAATGAGGAGCTTCACCAGGGCGATCTTACGGCTCTGCATCAGGTTTTCCCCGATCTGAAGCCAGCCCCCGTCGCTGAACTGGTAGGTGACCCCCAACTCCTCCACCAGGGGAAGGCACTCCTCCACAAAGGCGTTGATCTCCTCCGCGTTGCCCACCACGAAGCTCACCTCGCCGGGCTTGAACTCATGCCCCTGGGCGTTCCGGCACTCCGGCAGAAAGGAGGAGGGGACGAATATCGCGTTGTTGGACCAGCACCAGTACCGGTCCCGGTACACATGGTTTCCCTCGTTCAGATCCCGCCAGGAGCCGATGATGGTGAAGGTCTGGGTCTTGAATGCCGTGCTCTCCCGGCCCCGGTTCACCGCCACCGCCCCCAGGGGGGCGTACTGCTCGCTCAGGTAATTGCCCAGATCCAGGGTGATGGTATCTCCCACCTTGAGGCCGTTTGCCTCCAGAAAGTCCACGTTCACCACGCACACGGGCTGTCCCGCGTCCGCCGGGCTGATGAAGCGCCCCTCCTCGCAGACCATGCGCCCCTCCGCCACCCGGCGCTGGGCGGCCATGTCGTCCCCGTACACCACGTCGAAGGTGTGCACATCGTCATTGGTCACTTGGATGAGCTCCCGCAGGGGGGCGTATTCCTCCCCCTCCAGCCAGTTCTCCTGCAGATCGGTGACGTCCGTGAAGTAGGGCCACCAGCCCTTGAGGCTGTCGTCCCCCACGTCGAAGGTGTGGAGGGAGCCGCCGGGATAGACCTCATGGTATTCCTGCCGCGGCGCGACGGGCTGCTCGCCGCAGTTCCGCAGCACGAAGAGGTAGCGCCTCCCGGGCTCCAGCAGGGCCGCGTCGCCGGCATAGATCAGGTTATCCAGGTTCCACATGCTCCAGCGGATGGTGACGTGGTCCGACTGGGTATCCCCCTTATGCAGCCAAAGGTCCCGGGTCTCCTCCCCCTTCTTTTCGCTGTAGCCCCGGTACTCCTCCTTGAAGGTTATGAGCCGCAGGGTGTGGGTATCATAGTTCTTCTTGAAGGCGACGTCCCAGAGCCAGGCCGGATTCCCCGCCACCAGCTCCGCGTCCTCCAGGGTCAGGAATTCGCAGCTTTCCACATCTTGACCAAAGAACGATTTCATAGACTCCCCCGACAGGGAGGAATCGTAGCGGTACTTCACCGTGGCCTCCAGGACCAGACGGCCCGCGAAGGGGTAATAGTGGATGTCCGTGTCCAGGCGGTAGTATTCCGGGGAGACCCCGGCGGTGAGATACCGCTTCTCCACCCGGGAGATATGGGGCAGGGAAGCGAGCTTCTCCATGAGCTCTCCGCTGAGACTTTGCTGGTGGCTGGCCTCATAGGTGAATTCCAGGCTGTTGAAGATGTCTTTGCCGTAGGAGGGAGTCCTGCCGGTCTCGTCCGTCAGGAGGAAGATGTCGAAGGGGGAAGTGTTGTCCTCCACCTGCCCCACCTCCACCGTGAGCACTCCCTCGTACCGGTCCCGGGCCTCCCGATATTCCCGGTCCGATACGCTGTATTCCGACAGGTTGTACAGGAACAGGAATGCCGCCGCAGACAGGAGCAGCAGGGTGATTGCCGTTTTCAGCGGACTGCGGTACAAAGATCTGATATGTTTCATGGAATTCCCTTCTTTCTTTCGTCAAGTTCCCAGGTCGATCCACATCGCCGGGCGGACCCCCGGCAGCCGTGTCCCGCCGTCGCAGTTGACCAAATGGCCCCAGGTATCGAACAGGCCGTATGTGTCTGCCGTGGCCGCGCTGGACGCCCGCATGCCGGGGGCGCGAAGCCACCAGCTTGCGGCGCCTTTGAAGGCGCCCCCCCGCGGAATATTGCCCCGGGCCGCCGCATAGGCTGTGGACTTGCAATACAGGGTGGAAGGATTTGCTTCATACTTTGCCAATGCTTTTTTCACTAACTTATAATCTCCAGTGTTGGCAAGGGGGAGCACGTACGGATCGGGATGGAAATACGCTTCCGCCTCCGGGATGCTCAGCAGGAAGAGCTTATCCTCCGTATCCTCCCCCGGGTCCACGTCAAATTTGGGATTCGGGTCCGCCGTGACATGGGTCGTCGGGATGAGAAGCTGTTCGTCCGCATCAAAGGCAGAATCCAGGAATTCCCCGTTGAGCCAGGCCCGGAGAGTGCAGGTCTTCCAGGTGACGCGCCGGTATTCCTCGTCGTAGCGGACGCAGTCCAGGATATAGCGGCTGATGACCAGGACCCGGTCCCCCTCCCGGTCCAGGACCATCCACTCTATGGGCTCCGGCCCGTTTTCCGGTTTATTGTCCTGCTCATAGCGGCCCAGGGTGAAATACCGGCCCTCCTGGGTTTCCCGGATCTGCTTCCGCTTGATTTCCATGCGCTTAGTCCGGCTGGCTTCATCCGTCAGGCCCGCCAGCAGGGCATAGGCGGCGTCCGCCTCCCCCGCCTCCAAAAGGGCGTCCGCCCGCGCATGGATGCTGCCGGCGATGATCTCATCCTTCCCCAGCTCCGCCAGGATCCCGTAAGCTTCCTCAAATTCACCGTCCGATAACAGGTCCATGGCCCTTTGGGTTTTCTGCCGGGGAATGACCGCCTTGGCCGTGATCCATACGCTCCCCGTGAGCAGCAGCAACACGAGCAGGGCGATCAGGCTCCGCTTGTACAGATTCATTCTCATCCTGCAGGCCTCTCAGAGATGGAATCGATGATCTCTTTGATTTCCTCCCGGGTGATGTCCCCGCTGACGGAGGTGGCATAATTCTTTGTGTACCATACGGCGGTGATGGTTCCGGCGTTATTGAACATGTAGTGCACCCTGCCGTTGAGAGGGTATTGCGTCACCTCGCTCCCCTCCGCCTGGTACACTGCGGTTTTGAAGCCTTCGACGGGGGTGACGGTGATGCTGAGCCGCTGGTCGTCCCGGGCGTACTGCTCCATCAGGACCAGAGGTTTTTCGCTGATGTGGGACTCCGTAATGACGAAGCCCTCCGGCAGCTTCCCGGGATACACCGGCTCCGTGATCCCCAGCTCCGCCAGGGCCGCCGGAATGGGGCTTTCCCCGGAGACCTCCTGCGCCGCAGGTTCATACCGCTCTGCGGAAGCGTTCCACCGGGGGACCCAGGCCCACAGGTCGTATCCGAAGCTGCCTGCGGCAAAGGTCGCTCCCGCCAGGAGCACGACCACCACCGCCGCGATGAGGGCGGTCCGCAGAACGGTGCGATAACGCCGGGGCGAAGCAGCAGCCTTCGTCTGTGCCCCCCGGATGCTGCCGGGGGCGATCTCTTCTTCATCCGCGCATCTCTCCAGGAACCG
>CAMZJG010000056.1 GCA_947307505.1 uncultured Clostridia bacterium
GAGAACGGCATCCTCATGGAGCGGCACGACTGCGGCAGGAGCGAGCAGTTCGTGGGAGACTGGGTGGAGATGGGCATCCGCTGCTGGAACCCCGCCCAGACCACCAACGACCTGAAGTCCATCAAAAAGCGTTTTGGCCGGAAGATGGCCATCAACGGCGGGTGGGACAGCCTGAAATGGGCCAACTGCGAGGACGAGGAGGCCTTCCGGGCCGCCCTGACGGAATACGTGGATACCTTCGCCCCGGACGGCGGTTTCGTTTTTGCCGCCATGGCCGGCGGCAAGCCGGACGCCCCCGGCGCCAAGATGCGCCAGGACGCTGTGAACGACGTTTACCAGAATTACGCGAAAAACTACTACAAGACCCACTGATACAGAAAAACGCAGCGGCCCGGGCGGGGTGATCCCGCCCGGGCCGTATTTTATGCCTGTATGCTTTCCGCCAGGGCCGTCAGAGCGGCGGCGACGCCTTGGGTCATCTCCTCCCGGCTCAGGCCGTCCTCCGGCCCGGGCACGTGGATGAACCCGCAGGGGAGGCCAGGGCGGCGGGAGGCCGCATAATGGAGCATGGAGTACATCAGGCTGTTGCAAACGAAGGTCCCGGCTGAGTTGGACACCGCGGCGGGGACCCCCGCCTCCCGGACGGCGGCTGCCAGGGCCTTCACGGGGAGGGTGGAGAAGTACGCCGCCGGTCCCCCGGGGACCACGGGTTCCTCCGCCGGCAGGTTCCCGGCGTTATCCGGCCGGGCGGCGTCCATGAGGTTGAGGGCCGCCCGTTCCGGGGTGACGGCCTTCCTCCCCGCCGCCTGACCGAGACAGACGACGGCGTCCGGACGGAGCCGCTCCACCGCTTCCTGCGCCAGCCGGGCGGAAAGGCCGAATACCGTCGGCAGGACGAGTTTTTCCAGCTTTGCGCCTCCGACGCGCGGCGGCAGGGCCTCCAGCACCTCCAGGGAGGTATTGGTCTCCGCCCCGCCGAAGGGATCGAAGGCGGTCACCAGGATCGTCATGCTATCCCTCCTCCCCATTCCGCTTCCAGACACAAGGTCTCCCCCGCCTTCACAGCAAGGGTCACCTCGTCCCTCTCCATGGACAGCTCCCGTCCGTTCACCCGAAGGGACCGGGCCGGGCAGCGGAAACGGAGAGTCAGGGTCTGGTCCCGCAGAGGACGGAGAAGCGCTTGCATCCCCGTTTTGTCCCAGACCAGACGCTCCAGCTTCGTCCAGGTATAGAGCCAGACCCCCTCCAGGCTGCCCCGATCCAGCTCATGGGGAAGAAGGGGGAAGAATTCCACCGTACCCGGGGCGGAGAAGACGCACATCTCCAGCAGCAGGGCGGGCATGGCCCCCTGGAGATCCGGAAACCATCCCTTGTAGGGAAAGTGGGCGGTGGACAGGCTCCGGCGCACGAAGCCGTGCTCCAGGAGCTGGGAAAGGTTCTGCTCCGTCTCCTCCCTGTCCCGCAGACGGATGGCGGTAAAAGCCCGGTGGATGATGCCGTGGGCGGAATCGTCCTGCTGGCCCCGCTTCCGGTTGGAGATGCGGATGGCTTCCGCGATCTCCGGTTCCCTTTCCGGCGTTACCGCCCGGCCGGGCCAGACATCGTAATGGTGAGACACGTGGCGGTGGTTGTAGTTCTCCTCCATGGCGGGCCAGGCCCATTCCTTCAGAGCCCCCTCCTCGTCCGTCAGCAGGTCCGGCAGATCCGCCAGCTGCTTTTGCCACCGGGGCAGGTTTTCCGCCTCGATCCCCAGGGTCCGGCAGGCCTCCATCAGGTTCGTGAGCACCTCCCGGCAGATGGCGATATCCATGACGGAATTGATGCGGGTGGGATGCTTGTCCCGGCCCGTGACGGTGGCGTAATCCGGGTTGGGGGTGGGGTCCTCCGGGGAGAAGGAGGGGAAGAAAATGCATTTGCCGTTTTCATCCCGCTCCGCGGCATAATCCTCGTAAAACAGGGCGATCTCCTTCAGGGCGGGAACCACCCGGTCCCGGAGGAAATCCTGATCCCCGGTGCAGAGCCAGTACCCCCAGAACTCGTTATAGATCCAGCCCAGGCAGCCGGTCCAGCAGTAATGGGGATAGGTGCGGGAGGTATGATACAGGAGGCCGGAATCATAGTCGCAGTGGACGCTGGCCAGGAGCCCCCGGGCGCCAAACAGCAGCCGGGCGTTGGTGCGGAAATCCGGGAACTTGGATTCATAATACCGGAAGTATACGTCCATCTCCCGGAACAGACCGGTGTTGTTCCCGGCACAGACCTGGAGATTGGTGTTGATGTTGTGCTGACCCCACAGGGGGGGCAGTTTTCCCGTATCGATGATCTGGTAGAAGCGGCCCAGGTCGTAGAGCTTTTCCAGCAGGGCGGGTTCCGCCCAGCCGGTGTTCCGGCACCGGCGCAGCAGTTCCTCTCCGGAAAGGAAGCGGTCCTCCTTCCGGCACAGAGAAAGGCGGGAACGGTCCATCCGCTCCCCCAGGTACCGGAGGTTGCCTTCCGCCCAGGCGTCGAAATCCACGTCCCTTTCCATCAGCTCCCTGGCAGCCTCCCGGGCGGCGGCGAAGGTGAAGCCCTCCTCGATCCGCAGGACTTTGGCCAGGAGGATGAGTCCCCGGCCCCCGGTCACCCGGACGCCCTCCCGGGTAAGGACGGCCTCGCCTCCCAGGGGGACGAAGCGGAAAGCCAGGACGAAGCCCCGGGAATCGCACAGGGCGGGATCGTACTGCCAGGCTGCCGTGATGCACTCCGGGCTCCGCTCCACCTGCCGCAGGGAATCCTTCAGGCTGATCCGGCCGAAGGGGCCGGGACCGCCGGGAAACCGGATCTTTACCTCCAGCTCCGGCGCTCCCTCCGGAGCGGCGAGCCGGGCGGCGATAAAGTCCCCGTCGTATACGCAGAGATACTCGTGGGTGAAGACGCCCAGGTCCGTGCGCCACCGGGCGGTGATCATGCCGGAGCGCAGATCCGTCCACCGGAGGTAATCCCGGATCCCCTCCCCCGTCCGGCAGATGCGCAGTCGGAAGGCCTCATGGGTGCGGAGGGATTCGATGGGATAGACGATGGGCTTGTCCAGGTCGATATACCGGTCGTGCCCCGCCTCCCGCTGGGCCTTGTCCAGCAGCCGGTCCGCCTCCTCCGGTTTGCCCGCCAGCAGGGCCTTCCGGATATCCGCCAGATACGGGCGCAGGTCCGGGGGCTGGGGGGTGGTCCTCCATTTGGGCTCAAAGAGCATCTCCATATTGGCGGTGAGGCCATCGGCCAGGGGATCCCCGGTGACGTCGATGCGGTGGGAGCCGTTGCCGGTGAACAGGGCGTCCGCCGGGTCATCCGCCGGAGCCAGGGAGCAGATATTCCGCTCCGGCAGCAGGGCGGAGCGCTCCTCCGGGGGGAGAAAGGGCCAGGGGTATTCCAGATGCTTCAGCTGCATTCTCGTATCCTCCCTTTCCGGCTCATTCCAGGGCGAAGGAGGCCAGCATGGCGGTCCCCGGTCCCCGATAGGTGAAATACAGGGCATGGATCCCGTCCGGGACGGGGATCTCGGCGGAAAACGCCGTCCACTGATTCCGGAAACCCAGGGGGATCTTCCCCAGGGGCTCCCCCTCCAGGTCGGTACGGACCTCGAAGCAGCCCCCGGCGTAGCCCCGGGTGCGGAGGGTGATCCGCCGTACGCCCCGGCAGTCGAAATACTTGAAGCCCGCCGTCACCCCCTCCGTCATGGAGGCGATATACTGGGGCTCCTCATCCCCGTCCCGCCCGTCCTGGGTGAGACGGGGCCGGTTGGGGGCCTGACGGTCCAGGCGCAGATCATCCCAGAACAGGCAGCAGGCCAGACTTGCGGAGAACTCTCCCCTGCCTTCGAAGGGGACTCCGCCCCCGTTGGAGGTCATCTCGGCCTGGGGCATGGAGCCGTCCGGCAGGACCGTCAGCCTTTCCAGGCAGCCCTGGCGGCTGAACTCCGTGCCGTTGGTATGGCGGTGGTAGAAGATATACCGCTCCCCCGCCGCCTCCACCAGGCCGCCATGGTTGTTGCCCCCCACGTTGGTCCGCTTTTTCGGGTCCTTCCAGCCGCCGACGCCGTAATCGCAGTTGCTCACCAGAACGCCCCCGTAGCGGAAGCCCCGGAGGGGGTCCCGGCTGACGGCCCAGCACAGCTCGTTCATCCATACGGAGGAATAGACGAAATAGTACAGGTCCCCGAACTTGCGGATGGAGGAGGCCTCGAAGAACTCATGGTCCTCAAAGCCGGTGCCCCGGCTGGTCTTGGCGCTGGGCACCACGAACACCGGCCCCTCCCGTACCGTGAGCATGTCCCGGTCCAGCACCGTGCCCATGGCGCCGCCCTTCTCCTTTTCGTCCCGGAAGCAGACGCCCCCGGTATACAGCCAGGTCCGGTCCCCCTCCGTGAGCACCGCCGGGTCGAACTGGGGATCGTCCCCGGGCTTCTCCCCCAGGAGCGTCCCATCCGGGTAATGGACGTGGCCGTAGTATTCGTACTGTCCGGCGGGAGTATCGCACACCGCGACGGAGACGATGTCCTGATGGTCCAGCACATAGTAGAGGTAATAGCGCCCATCCGGCCCCCTGGTCACGTCCGGGGCGTACAGGCACTGCTCCCCGCCCCGGTTGTCCGGGTCCTGGGTCTTCCGGTAGATCACGCCCTCATACCGCCAGTCCGTCAGGTCCTCCTCCGGGGCGGACCAGCAGACGTAGTCGTTCAGGCAGTAGACCCAGCCGTTGAACTGATCATGGGAGCCGTAGACGTATACCCGTCCGTCGAACAAGTGCGGCTCCCCGTCCGGGATGTACTCCCAGGAGGGGAGATAGGGGTTGCGCAGGGGTTTATCCGCCATGGCGTTTCCCTCCCTCTTTCGTTTTTCTGATTATACCATATTCCGGAGGGAGGGAAAAAGGGGGCGAGGGGGATTTCGCCTCGCTGGGGGGCTCCCTGCCCGGGCGCTTGTTTTTTCTGCTGCCGTATTCGTTTGATTGTCTCCGGCGGCCGTATTCCTTTTTGCCCGCCAAATAGAAATACGGAAAAGAAAAACCGCATGGTTGAGTCATTTTCCCCTTTACCTGATCATTTGCTTCTTTCTGACCGAAAAGGCCGCGCGGATCTCCGCGCGGCCTGACTGCGTCTGCATGCGTTTTCCCGGGACCTCAGTTTTCCCGCTCCCCGTGTTTCTCCCGGTATTCTTCGATCACCTGCCGGTATTTCTCCTGCGCCTCCGCCACGATCTGCTCCCAGGACTTGGCCACGGTGGTCTCCGCGCTCTTTCCCGCGGCCCGGCGCAGCTCCTCATTTCCGAAGATCCGGCGGATCTCGGCGCACATGGCTTCCGGGGATTCCTCCGCCGTGAAGCCGTTCACATCCTTGGTGACGATCTCCGCCGCGTTGGACCCGGCGGTGAGGAGGGCGGGGAGCCCCAGGGAGGCTGCCTCCCGCAGCACCAGGGGGGAATTATCGTACACGGAGGGGAAGAAAAACAGGTCGGAGAACAGGATCACCCCCGCCAGCAGGTCCCGGTCGTCGATCCGGCCCAGGAAACGGACCATGCCCTCGGGCAGCTCCAGAGAATCGGCATACTTCCGGATCGCCTTTCCGTCGTATCCGTCCCCCGCGATCAAAAGGCGGCAGTCCTCCCCGGCCGCTGCCAGCCGCTGCATGGTGTCCAGCACCAGGCGGAGGTTCTTATGCCAGATGAGATGGCCGACGAAGAGGATGGTCTTTTTCCCCTCTTCCAGACCGTACTCCGCCGCCGCCCGGGCGGCCAGAGCCTCCCGCTCCCCTTCCCCGATCCGGAAGGAGGAGCCGTTATCCATCACGAAAATATCTCCCCGGTAGCCATAGCTCCGCAGGGTCTCCGCCGTGCCGCGGGAGCAGGCCCAGACGCTGTCCGCCCGCTGATAGAAGCGGACGATGAACTTCGTCGCCGTCCGGGCAATGAACTTGGAATCGGTGATGTTCAGGGCATCGTCATAATACTTGGAATGGAAGGTGGCGACGCAGGGGATATGATGCTTCCGGGCGTAAGCCGCCGCGAAAGCCCCCAGGAAAAAGGGGGAATGGATATGGAAGAGATCCGCATGGAACCCGTCCAGATACCGCTTCAGATCCCGGTCCAGCCGGGGACTGGGCAGGGCATACTCCGAGAAGGAGAAGCCCGACCGCTTCACCTGCACCGTCTCATACCCCAGGCCCGCATAGGCGCCGGGCTTCTTTTTCTGCTGGGGAAAGATCACGGCGGTCTTCCCCTCCCGGTTCATCAGGGCGGCATAATTGTGCACCGTCACCACCACCCCGTCGATCATGGGGAAATAGGTATCCACGAATTGTATGATCCGAAGAGCCTGCTTGTCCATGGGCGGCAGCCTCCTGTGCACATTCTTCCCGTCCGCCGCAATGGGCATAAACACGGCATGACGGATTTTTGGTATTATACCACAGGTTTACAGCTTTGTGCCGGTTTTTTTGATAGATGGTCATTACATTGCGTTCTCCGCCGGAAATACGGGCTTCCCTCTGTTCATTCCGCCCGAAACATGATATAGTATTTCGACTTTCCGATTCCATGAAATGAGGTAAACGACTATGCAGCCCCGCAAGGGAGAGCGCGTCCGGGCGCTTCTCCGCTACACCAGGGGATTTCGCCTCCCCATCCTTCTGAGCTTTCTGCTCATGGCCCTGGAGCTGATCCTGGGCTTTATCTCCCCGCTGGTCCTGGCGG
>CAMZJG010000057.1 GCA_947307505.1 uncultured Clostridia bacterium
CCGGTCTACAGCAGGGATACGGCCATCCGGGTGGAATTCTTCGGGGACGAGATCGATCGGATCAGCGAGATCAACGTGGTCACCGGCGTGCCCAACCGGCGGCTGAGCCATGCGGCCATCTATCCCGCCTCCCACTATGTCACCAGCCGGGAGAAGATGGAGCGGGCCCTGGGGCGGATCGAGGCGGAGATGGAGGAGCGGGTGAAATGGTTCACCGATCAGGAGAAGCTCATTGAAGCCCAGCGCATCCGCCAGCGCACCACCTACGATATGGAGATGATGCGGGAGCTGGGATACTGCTCCGGCATCGAGAACTATTCCCGGGTCATCAGCGACCGGGCGCCCGGCAGCGCCCCCATGACCCTGTTGGATTACTTCCCCAAGGACTTCCTCCTGTTCATCGACGAAAGCCACGTCACCATCCCCCAGGTGAGGGCCATGTATGCCGGGGACCGGGCCAGGAAGCAAAACCTGGTGGACTACGGCTTCCGCCTGCCCAGCGCCTTTGACAACCGTCCCCTGAATTTCGACGAATTCCGGCAGCGCATCCATCAGACGGTGTATGTGAGCGCCACTCCCGGGGACTATGAGCTGAGCCGCTCCGGCCAGGTGGTGGAGCAGATCATCCGGCCCACGGGGCTGGTGGATCCCAGGGTGGAGGTGCGCCCCACGGAGGGGCAGATCGACGATCTTCTGGGGGAAATCAACGCACGGGCGGCGAGAAACGAACGCACCCTGGTGACCACTCTTACCAAGAAAATGGCGGAGGACCTGACGGATTATCTGCGGCGGACCGGGGTCCGGGTGCGGTATATGCACCACGATATCGGCAGCATCGAACGGATGGAGATCATCCGGGACCTGCGGCTGGGGGAATTCGACGCTTTGGTGGGCATCAATCTTCTGCGGGAGGGGCTGGACCTTCCGGAGGTCTCCCTGGTGGCGATTCTGGATGCGGACAAGGAAGGTTTCCTGCGCAGCGGGACCTCCCTCATCCAGACCATCGGCCGGGCAGCCCGGAACGCGGAGGGCTGCGTCATCATGTACGCGGATACCCGCACCCCCGCCATGGATTACGCCATCGGGGAAACGGAGCGGCGTCGGGCGAAGCAGCTGGAGTTCAACCGGGAGCACGGCATCGTGCCCCAGACCATCCGGAAGGATGTGCGGGAGCTGATCGAGATCTCCAAGAAGGAGACGGAGGAAGGCCGGTACGAGGACGGGATGAAGATGACCCGGGCTGAGCGGCAGCAGGCCATCGAGAAATTGGAGAAGGAGATGCGGCAGGCCAGCCGGATGCTGGAATTCGAATACGCCGCATTGCTGCGGGACCGGATCATCAAGCTCCGGGGAGAATAGTCAACGCAAACCCGCATGCGCCGGGCTTCGCGTGGGAATGGACCTCACAGGCTTCTTCGTCGCCGCAAATCTCATGGGCTGCGCATCCGCGGTTGCTGTAAAGGCCGCGAACTCTGCCGAGGGCTTATTGGAACGGCGGTATTCTGCCGCGCATAGGCTGGGCAGGAGTGGTGCTGCAATGAGTTTGACCAATCTGCCGCCGCCCCTGCTGGCCCTGTCGGCGGGCTGCTTCACCTGGCTGGTGACGGCCCTGGGCGCGGCAACGGTGTTTTTCTTCCGGGGAGGCAGGCCCCGGACCCTGGGTCTGATGCTGGGTTTTTCCGCCGGAGTGATGCTGGCGGCCAGCTTCTGGTCCCTGTTGGAACCTGCCATTGCCCTGGCGGAGAGCCAGGGCGGACCGCCTCCCTGGTTTACAGCGGCAGGGGGCTTCCTGGCCGGGGCGGCCTTTCTCCGCCTGACGGATCTTGGGCTGACCGCTCTGCGGCCGGGTAAGAATTCCGGCGCGCTGAAGCGGATCCGGATGCTGATCCTCTCCATCACCCTGCACAACATCCCCGAAGGGCTGGCTGTGGGGGTGGCCTTTGGCGCATTGGGTGAGGGATTTACTCCGGAACGGCTGGCTGCCGCCATGGGCGTAGCCCTGGGGATCGGCCTGCAGAATTATCCCGAGGGAGCGGCCGTAGCCTTGCCCCTCCGGCAGGAGGGATTCCGTCGGGGAAAAAGCTTCCTTTGGGCCCAGGCCTCCGGCCTGGTGGAGCCGATCTCCGCTCTGCTGGGCGCCTTGCTGGTGCAGCGGGTGCGGATGCTTCTTCCCTGGGCCCTGGCCTTTGCCGCCGGCGCCATGGTGCTGGTGGCGGTGCATGAGCTGATCCCCGCCTGCATGGGGGAAGAGGATAAACAAAAACATGCCGCACCGGCCATCCTGCTGGGCTTTGCCCTGATGATGATCCTGGATGTGGCGCTGGGGTAAAAAGATAAGGAGTGTGCGAAAGATGAAGCTTGCGGAAGCCCTTCAGATGAGAGCCGATCTTCAACGGCGCATCAGCCAGCTCAGCGGCAGACTGCACAATAACGCCCGGGTACAGGAAGGGGAACAGACCCCGGAAGACCCGGAACAGCTTCTGATGGAGCTGGAGGACTGCTTCGATGAGCTGGAGACCCTCATGGCCCGGATCAACCTGACCAACAGCCTGACCCTCCTTCCGGAGGGAAGCCTGACGGAGCTTCTGGCCCGACGGGATCGGATGACCCAGCAGCTGAACATCCTCCGTTCCTTCCTGGATGCGGCCAGCAGCCTCACCAGCCGGTCCACCCGGTCGGAGATCCGCGTTCTCAGCGCCGTGGATGTGCGGAGCCTGCAGAAGGACTGCGACCGGCGCAGCGCGGAGCTGCGGAGTTTGGAGACGGCCATCCAGGCAGCCAACTGGACCACGGATCTTCTGGAGAACTGACAAAAAACGAAGGTAACCGGGGCGGAGCGGGTCCAAGCTCGGCAGCGGAGCCAAGCGCTGCGCAGAATGGTGGATGGCGGGGCCCATCTTTGGGGTTCGAATCCCCTGATTACACTTATGCCCAGCATGCTTACACGGGCACAGGGTATTTTTTATCGTAACTACCGCGGACCGGCCGTTCCGGCGAGGGCGGGAATGGGGAAATCAGAGAATCAACTGAGGCGCTGCCGTTTGGCAGCGCCTCAAACTGTGGACAAACGCGAAAATGGAACGAAATCGGGAAGGAAGATAGCGCGAAAGAAACCCAGGAGGGGTGTCTTTCGCGTTCAATCAGAAGTTTTTCGAACAATTTCTGCCTTGTTTCCTGTTCGAAAAACTTGCTTCAGCGGGGCGACAAGACTTTGTCGACACGCTGAGGCGCTGCCAAACGGCAGCGCCTCATGCGTTTATCCAGGATACTCCAGAAAATACTCTCCGCATTTTTGCACTTCGCTCATCACCCTGCGATAGCTCTTTTCCTGCCGGAACCAGTCTTCCTTCCGGATGCCCTGGGTATCCGTGGGCACGACGAAGATCTCCGTATCCGGAAAGAATTTCGCGTAGGACATGAAGGCCCGGCGGGCGTGGAAGGACTGGCAGCATAGGATCGCTTTTCTGACGGGAAGCCCCACCTTCCGCAGAAGGATCGCGGTGAATTCCGCATTCTCCCCGGTGTTTGTGGAGCGGTCCTCCCGGAGGATTGCACTTTCCGGCACGCCGTTTTCCTTCAGGATATACCGGCAGTATTCAAAGTCTGTGGCATATTCTCCGGCATACCGGGGATTGTCGATCTTTTCCGCTGCGAACTTGCCCCGTTTGCCGGAATAGGCTCCCGTGGGGATCACATACTTCGCAAACCCCGCGCAGAACAGCTCCGCGGCCTTTTCCGTGATGGAGGATTGGGATGTGCCGGGGATAAAAATGACGTCGCTTTTTTGCGGCGCGTCCTTCATAAAAATGAATTCCGATATATCATGGATCAGCCTTTGATTCATCTTCGCCCTCCAATCGGTTTTCAGAGTTTTTCTGCCTTTCCCAGTTTCCGATACACGGTGAAGTACATGGTGATGAAGCAGGCGCTGGCGCCCAGGACCTGGCTCACAGGTTCCGCCCAGAACACCCCGTCGGCCCCCAGGCCGGTGATGGCGGGCATGAGATAGATGAGGGGGAGGAGGATGATGAACTTCCGCAGCAGGGAGAAACACACCGCCCGCTTGGCCAGACCCAGGCCGGTGAAGGTGTTCTGCCCCGCCATCATGAAGGTCATGAAAAAGATCATGGCGTAATAATGCCGAATGCCGTAGACCCCCAGCTCCAGCAGCTCCGGATCGCTGTTGAAGATGCGCACGAAGAAGCCGGGGACGAGCATGAAGGCGCACCAAACCACGAGACAGTAGCCTGCCACGATCAGCACCATCACCCGGATGCAGGCCTTGCACCGCTCCCATTCCTTCGCCCCGTAGTTGTACCCCAGTACGGGCTTGGCCGCCTCCGTTACCCCGGAGGCGGGCATGAAGGTCAGCTCCCGGAGGGAGTTGAGGATGGTCATCACCGCCACGTGGGTGTCGCCCCCCAGGCTGGACAGGGTGCTGTTGTAGGCGAAGCTGACGGCGGAGTTGGTAAACGCCATGGTGAAGCCGGCGATCCCCAGGCCCAGCATTTTCTTCAGGATGGCGGGGTCCGGCCGCATATCCGAGGGCTTCAGGCGCAGGAGCACCCGCTTCCCCGTGAGGAAGCGCAGCACCCAGGAGGCGGAGACCAGCTGGCTCAGGACGGAGGCCGCCGCCGCGCCGCGCACCCCCCAATGGAAGACGTAGATGAACAGGGGATCCAGCAGGAGGTTGGTGACGGCACCGATGAGCACCGTGAGCATGCCGATCTGTCCGAAGCCCTGGGCGTTGATGTAGGGGTTCATGCCCACCCCGGTCATCACGAACACCGTTCCCGCCAGGTACACGCTGAGATAGGCGTTGGCATAGGGGAAGGTATCGGCGCTGGCTCCCGTCCACCGGAGCACCGGGGCCTTGAACAGGTAGCCCAGCAGGGTCAGGGAGAGCCCCATCGCCAGGAGCATGAAGTAGGCATTGCCCTGGATACGGCAGGCCTTTTCCTCGTTCTTCTCTCCCCGGGCGATGGAAAAGAGCGGCGCGCCGCCGGAGGACCACAGGGCCTGGAAGGCGCTGATGACCATGAGGATGGGGGCTGCCAGGCCGATGCCCGTGAGAGCCAGCTTCCCGTCCGGAATATGGCCGATGTAGATCCGGTCCACGATGCTGTACAGGGTATTCACCAGCAGGGCCAGGGTCATGGGCCCGGCCAGCCGCAGGATGTTCCCCACCAGGCTTCCCTGGGAAAAGTCGTTTTGGTTCCGCGTCGCCAAATGCACAGCCTCCTCCGGATCGTTTGCATACAAAGTATATCGGCTTTCGGGCGATGATGCAAGAAAATTCGCTCCCGGATCATCCGACCCGGGAGCGTGTTGTCATTTCTGATACATGGAACGGCGCTTTTTCATTTTGTTTTTCCGGGTGACCATCAGGATCACCAGCAGGATCACGATCACGGCGGCGATGATGAGACCGTAGATCAGGGTGTTGTTGCTGCTTCCGCCGGTCTTGACTTCCAGCCACAGGGAGTCCATCTTCTGATTGGTCTTCGCCGGAAGATTCAGGAAAGCCCGGCCCCGGGCCAGGGTGGCCTCGTCCGGGTAGGCGATGGGATTGGTGGCCATTTCCTCGTCCATATACTCGGTAGCTCCCTCAATGGGCGCAGAGTAGCCCAGGTAATCCAGGTTCTGGCCGCAGATGTCCGGGCGGCAGAGGAAGTTGATGTAGGCTTCGGCAGCATCCTTGTTCTGGCAGCTCTTGGGGATGCAGAAGGAATCCACGAAGAGGTTGAAGCCCTCCTTCGGGAAGCAGAAGGCCAGAGCCTCGTTCTCCCACTGCATCTGGATGAAGTCTCCGGCGTAATACACGCCGATCCATGCCTCCTCATGCTCCAGGGCGCTGTACATCTGGTCCATGAAATAGTCCTGCACCAGGGGCTTCTGCTTCTTCAGCAGCTCGGCGCAGGCCTGAAGCTCCTGCTCGTTCGTGGTGTTCAGATCGTAGCCCAGGCAGAATTCCGCCACGCCGAAGGCGTCCCGGGGATTGTCGAACATGAGGATCTTGCCGCTGTATTTTTCGTTCCAGAGCAGATCCCAGCTGCCTACGTCCGCCTCGTCCACATACTTCGTGTTGTAAATGATGCCGGTGCAGCCCCAGGTATAGGGGACGCTGTAGGCGTCCTGAGGATCGTGGGCCATGCCCCGGTAGGCGGGCATGACGTATGCCGCGTTGGGGATATTGTCGTAATTCAGGGGCAGGAGCATATCCTCCTCGATGAGCCGGGCGATCATGTAATCCGAGGGGATGATCACATCGTAGGAGGAGCCGCCGGTCTTCAGCTTGGTGTACATGGTTTCGTTGGAATCGTAGGTGATATAGTTCACCTTGATCCCGGTTTCCTTTTCAAATTCGGCGTTCACGTCGATGTAGCCGTCCGTGCCGTCGGAGATGTATTGGCCCCAGTTATACACGTTGATGGTGACCTGTTCCTTGGCGGCGCTGCCGGTGGTGGCGAGGCCCAGGATCAGACAGGCCAGGAGCAGGGCGGAGCCCAGGACGCGCAGAAAACGATTCATGGTCAGTTACCTCCCGATACAGTGTTGGCGCGTTTCCGGCTGCGGTTCAGACGGCTGCCGCGCTGCTTTGCGCTGTCCCGGGCCTGGAGGAGATTCATGACGGTCATGACCACCAGGATCGCCAGGAACAGCAGGGTGAACAGGGCGTAGATCTTG
>CAMZJG010000058.1 GCA_947307505.1 uncultured Clostridia bacterium
CCAGCACGGGCCCGGCGATGACGAACATCTTCGCCGCCATGCCCGCCACGAAGCCTTCGCTTTTGAACTCCAGGGCCGGGGAGGCGATGGAGTTGGCAAAGCCCGTAATGGGCACCAGGGTCCCGGCGCCGCAGAACTTCGCCAGCCGGTCGTACACCCCCAGTCCCGTGAGCAGGACGCCCAGGAAGATCAGGGTGACGGAGGTCGCTCCCGCGGCGTTCTCCTCCTCCAGCCCCGCCAGGCTCCAGAGGGCCAGGATCCCCTGGCCCAGAGCGCAGATGAGACCGCCGCTGAGAAAAGCCCGGAACATGTCCCGTCCCAGGGGGGAGGGCGGGCAGCGCCGGGCCACATATTTCCGATACTCCTGATTTGTCATATTGACCATAAAGAAACACCTCATCCGCAGTATTTGCGGATGAGGCGGTTTTTATCAGCGGCGCCGGTCTCCGGGACCGGCCGCGGGAGTCGCCCGGCGGGAAACGGGAGACGCAGCCTCTTCCCCGCCGGGTTTTCGGCGGATCAGTAGATCCACTCGCCGCCCTCTTCCCGTTCGGCGGCTTCCAGCATGCGTACGGCCATGCCCAGCATATCCCCCGCGGGGGCCAGGGCATGGAGTTCCTCGATCAGCTCCCGGTCGTAGTTCTCCCCGGCCCGGGTGCTGCGGTCAAAGATCATGGTGGCCTTTTTGCCGTCCTCGTAGGCCGGCCATGCGGCCATATCCCCATGGTTGGGATCCCCGGTGCGGGCAAAGGCGGCCACGGCTCCGGCCACCTCCCCCTCCAGACGGTCGGACACCCCGGCGATATTGCAGCAGGGCACCCGGGCGGCATTGTGGAACACGAAGGGGATATCGGCGCAGTGCCAGGCGGGACGGGGCCCGTCCACATCGAAATCCAGGGCGAACACGTACAGATACGCGGGGGCGGAGGACACCCGGGCCTTCTCCTCGATATACCGGGTGGTGGCCCGGCGGGCCCCCACGTCCAGCTTCGACAGCAGCAGGATATCCTTGCCGGGATAGGCGGCTTCGAACCGTTTCACCAGCTCCTCCGTCTGATCCCCGTAGGTCTTCTCCAGGATCCGGAGACCGGAGGCCCGGTCCGGCGCCGACGCTCCGGGGCCGAAGCCGGTGAATTCCGCGATGACGGTGCCCGCGATGGTGGGCACGGTTTTGGCATAGTCGGTAAAGCCCACCTTCATGGGATCCCCCAGGTACCAGTCGTTGGCCACGGGGCCCCAGTTGATCAGCTTTTTCTCCTCCCGGAGCTTCTTCAGGGCCACCTTGTTGAAAGCCCGCATGAGGACGTCGTAGGGCACCTTTTCCAGCTTCTCCGGCTCGTCGGGGCGGATATCCAGCGTCTTCATCATCTCCAGGATGTACTCCCGGTGGTCCACCGGCTGCGCTTCCCCGCCCTCGAAGATGCCGCTCATGAGGATGGCCTTATGGAAGAGTCCCGCCGCCGCGGGGGTCTGGAGCAGGGTGGAGATCTTTCCGCCGCCGCCGGACTGGCCGATGAGGGTGACGTTTTCCGGATCCCCGCCGAAGGCGGATATGTTCCGCTTCACCCAGCGCAGGGCCTCCACGATATCCGCCATGCCCGCGTTCACGGAGTTTTTGTACTGCTCCCCGAAGGAGGACATATCCAGGAAACCCAGGATATTCAGCCGATGGTTCAGGGTGACCACCACCGCGTCGGCGAATTCCGCCAGGGCGTCCCCCTCATAGGCCACCTGCTCGATGGAGGAGCCGCTGGAATAGCCGCCGCCGTGGAGCCAGACGATCACGGGCTTCTTTGCCCCCTTCTCCAGGGAGGGGGTCCAGATATTCAGATACTGGCAGTGCTCATTGGAGGGCCAGAAGCGGTGGGGGATCAGCAGTTCCCCGGTGGGCATGGGCTCGTTGGCCACGGGGCAGATATACCCGTAGTTGGTGGCCTCCTTGATCCCCTCCCAGGGCTCCGCCGGCCGGGGGGCCTGGAAGCGCCCGGCGTCGGCATATTTGACGCCCTGGAAGATGTACAGGCCGTCCA
This sequence comes from uncultured Clostridia bacterium, assembly GCA_947307505.1. The sequence continues at coordinate 2,031 of CAMZJG010000058.1, forward strand.
GGAAAAAGCCCCGGAGCAGGCCGTCCGCCGTTTTGGCCACGGTGTCGGACGAGCATCGGAAATTTCGCGCCATATCGTTACCTCCTCAGTCAGATTCAAATCGTCGTACCGGTCATTCCTTCACCTGCTTCATGCTCAGGGAAATGCGCTTTTTCTTTTCGTCCACCCCCAGGACCAGGACCTTCACCGTATCCCCCACGCTCACCACCTCGCTGGGATGGCGCACGAAGCGGTCGCAGAGCTCGGAGATATGCACCAGGCCGTCCTGGTGGACGCCGATATCCACAAAGGCGCCGAAATCGATCACGTTCCGCACGGTGCCGGTGAGCACCATGCCGGGCTGCAGGTCCTTCAGCTCCAGGATATCCGTACGGAAAATGGGTTTGGGCAGTTCGTCCCGGGGGTCCCGACCGGGCTTCATCAGCTCCTTCACGATGTCCCGCAGGGTGGGGACGCCCACGCCGCAGTCCTCCGCCGTCCGGCCCTCGCCCCGCTCCTTCAGCCGCCGGGGCAGGTCCCCGATGAGACCCGCCTTCACCTCTCCCAGGGTATAGCCGCAGAGCTCCAGCAGCCGCTCCGCCGCGGCGTAGCTCTCGGGATGGACGCCGGTGTTGTCCAGCACCAGGCGGCTCTCCGGCACCCGGAGGAAGCCCGCGCACTGTTCATAGGCCTTGGGGCCCAGCTTCGGCACCTTCAGCAGCTGCTTCCGGGAGGTGAAGGCGCCGTTTTCCTCCCGCCAGGCCACGATGTTCTTCGCCGTGGCCGCCGTGAGGCCGCTGACCCGGCGCAGGAGGGAGGGGGACGCGGTGTTCAGATCCGCGCCCACGGCGTTCACGCAGTCCTCCACCACCGCGTCCAGGCTCTCCTCCAGCCGCTTCTGGGGCATATCGTGCTGGTACTGCCCCACCCCGATGGCCTTGGGCTCGATCTTCACCAGCTCCGCCAGGGGATCCTGGAGGCGGCGGGCGATGGACACGGCGGAGCGGAGGTTCACGTCGTACTGGGGAAATTCCTCCGCCGCCAGCTTGCTGGCGCTGTATACGCTGGCCCCGGCCTCGTTCACCACCATATAGCTCACTCCGGGGCAGCGGCGGAGGAGATCCACCGTCATCTGCTCCGTTTCCCGGGAGGCGGTGCCGTTGCCGATGGCGATATGCTCCACCCCATGCCGGGCGATCAGGGCGGCCAGGGTATCGATGCAGGCGGCCCGCTGCTTTTCCCCGTGGGTGGGGTAGACCACGGCGGTATCCAGCACCTTGCCGGTGGGATCCACCACCGCCACCTTGCAGCCCATGCGGTAGCCCGGGTCCAGACCCATGGTCACCTTTCCCTTCACCGGGGGCGCCATGAGCAGAGGCTTCAGATTCAGGGCGAAGTTATGGATCGCCCCCTCCGCGGCGTTCTCCGTCAGGGCAGCCCGGGTCTCCGTCTCCATGCCGGGCTGGAGCAGGCGGTCGTATCCGTCCGCGATGGCGGACCGGAGGAAGGCCTCGTTCCTTGCGCCGGGCTTCACCATGCCCCGGGAGATCTCCTCCAGGGCCAGATCCCGGTCCAGGGCCAGGGACACCTTCAGGAAGCCCTCCTTCTCCCCCCGGTTCATGGCCAGGATCTGATGACCCTGCAGCCGGGAGATGGGCTGGGAAAAATCGTAGTACAGCCGGTAGACGCTGTCCTCCTCCTTTGCGGCGGCGGAGCGCAGGCTTCCCCGCTTCCGGATGGTCTCCCGCAGCTTCTTCCGGTTCTCCGGGGAATCGCTCACCTGCTCCGCCAGGATATCCGAGGCTCCGGCCAGGGCGTCCTCCACCGTGTGGACCCCCTTCTCCCCGTCCACATAGGCCTCCGCCAGGGCGGCGGGGTCCTTCTGAGGCTGGAGCAGGATCGCCATGGTCAGGGGTTCCAGCCCCTTTTCCTTGGCGATGGAGGCCCGGGTACGCCGTTTGGGGCGGTAGGGACGGTACAGGTCCTCCAGGGCGGCCAGGGTATCCGCCCGGCGGATCTCCGCCTCCAGCTCCGGGGTGAGCTTCTCCTGCTCCCCGATGAGGCGGAGGATCTCCTCCCGCCGCTGCTCCAGGCTGCGCAGATACCGCAGCCGCTCCTCCAGGGTCCGCAGGGCTTCGTCGTCCATGGCCCCGTGGGCCTCCTTGCGGTACCGGGCGATAAAGGGGATGGTGTTCCCCTCGTCCAGCAGGTCGATGACGTTCTGCACCGACCGGGCGGGTCTGTTCAGTTCCTGGGCGATGCGTTCCGTGATCCGATCCATGATCTCCTCCGATACGGATCTCCGGTCACAGCAGGCCGTAGATCACCGACCGCAGGCGGTCGTTGTAGTACTTGGCGTCCGGCAGCATATCCTGGATCATGAAGGAGGCGGAGAGCTGATCCACCGGGTCGGCCATCATCCAGGCCCCCGCGGCGCCCTCCCAGCCGAATTCCCCCACGGAGCCGTTGGTGAGCCCGGAAACGGGGTCCATCAGGGTGCGGACGCCGTAGCCGTAGCCATAGCCCTTCATCTCCGGGGAATTGCGGAATTCCTTCAGCATATCCGCCGTCAGCAGGTTCTGGCGCATCATCTCCAGGGTCTTCCGGCCGATGATCTTCTCCCCCTTCCAGATGCCGCCGCAGGCCAGCATCCCGGAGAAGGTCTGGATATCCCGCACGGAGGAGATGAGGCCCGCGTCCGGCGCTTCGTACGCGCCCTCCTCCCGGTACATGCTGTCCAGCGGGTCTCCCAGGAGGGATTCGCATTTCACCACGGACCCATCCCGCTTATGCATGACGCACTCCGCCATGCGCTCCCGCCAGCCGGGGCGGAAGCGGAAGCCCGTATCCTTCATCCCCAGGGGGGCGAAGACCTTTTCCTCCATGAAGCGGCCCAGGGACATGCCGCTGGTCACCTCCACCACGGCCCCCATGATGCTGATGCCGTAGCCGTACTGCCAGCGGGAGCCGGGCTCGAAGAGCATGGGGACCTTCGCCAGGGCGCGGATCTCCTCCCCCAGGCTGTATCCTGCCTGGAACTTGCTGCCCCCCAGCTGCTCATGGATATCCCGCAGGCCCGTTTCGGTGGGGCTGCCGTCATGGGCGTAAAAGCCCACGTTCATGTTGAACAGATGCCGCATGAGCATGGGGGTCCTGGAGTCCTCCACCGTCCAGGTACCGTCCGGCTGCTTCACGCTGAGCTTCAGCTCCTTGTACTCCGGCAGATAGGCGGAGACGGGATCGTCCATCAGGAACGCCCCCCGCTCGAACTCCATCATGCCGCACAGGGCGGAGACGGCCTTGGTGATGGAATGGATGCGGAAAAGGGTATCCGGCCCCATGGGCGTCTTCCCGGCCATATCCCGGGAGCCCAGATAGTTTTCGTACAGGACCTCCTCCCCCCGGCAAACGGAGAGGCCGGCCCCGGGGAGGTTCTTCTTTTCCACAAAGGACCGGAGCAGCCGGTCCAGATCTTTTGCAGTCGACATATCCTACTCCTTTTACAGATGGCCTCCGGCAGAGCCGGAGGCCATGATGATCGATTCGGGGAAATCAGTCTTCCTTCTTCTCTTCGGGCCGACGCATCTGGGAGAAGCACTTGCCGCAGATGTTGCACCGCTTCTTGGGGTTATAGCGGCAGAAGCGGACGTTATCTCCCATGTAGTTATAGGTGTGCTCCCGGGCGAAGGGCATTTTTGCCTTCTGCTCGTCCGTCAGCTGGATGCGGCTGCGGGTGATGGTGCCCCAGGTGCCGTCCATGAAAGCCGCCTGGAACAGGAGAGGCTTCTTCACGTTGCGGAACTTGATGGGGCAGTGCCACACGTTGGCGGGCAGGCGGACCACGGTGGGCTTGGTGATGATCTTGGATTCCATATGGTCCGGATCGTCGCCGATGGTCATCTCCACCTCCGCGTCAAAGTCGAAGATATCCATGGGATTCGCACCCATGAAGAAGATGTACTCTTCGGCGCCCTGGTGGAAATGGCAGTCCTCCATGTCGTTGGGGCCGGTGAAGATCTGGTAGCCGCAGTGCCAGGTGGCGCCTTCCATGTAGGTCTCGCCCCGGAAATAGAACTGGGGAGAGGGGCACCAGGGGCCCCACTGGGTCTTTTCCTTGGGGCAGGCCAGCACGTTCTTGGCCACTTCCTCGCTGAGGGCGGGCTTGGGGGCCTTCAGCACGGTGGCGTCGGAGTAGGGCTTGGACTTGTAGCCCTCGGTCACCACGCACTCGGCGGAATCCGGAGCCTTCTCCGGATCGTAGGCGCCGGTGTCGGAGTAGAGCTTCACCCCGTCCTCGTTCACCACGGTCCAGGGCACGAAATCATAGGGTCTGGGGGGGATCTTATCCCGATGGGAGAAGCAGTAGCCGCAGTAGGTGCACTTCTTGGAGGGATCCAGCACGCAGCTGCGGATGTTCTCATCCCCCATGTACAGGTACTGCTTTTCGCCGGTGTCCTTCCGCTGGACGTATTTCACCAGGCCGCAGCGGCCGGACTGCATCACCGCCTGGAAGAGAACGGGCTTGTCGATGCGGACGAAATCCAGGGGGCTGTGCCACCAGCCCTTGGGCAGATGGATGATGGTGGGCTCGGTGATGACCACCTTTTCCATGGTGTCGTAGGTGGGAC
>CAMZJG010000059.1 GCA_947307505.1 uncultured Clostridia bacterium
TCCATCACCGCGCATTTTTCGTCCAGGATCACATAGGAGTTGTAGCTCATGCCGTTGGGCACGGCATACTGCCCTTCAAACAGGTCGATGGCGTGGTCGTGCACGCCCACCCAGAGGATGCTGTCGGTAATTTTCATCGTCGGCCTCCTGTTATGTTGATGATAATGCCTCGCGGAGTGTCCTGTGTGTCCAAAGGTTCTTTGAGGCGCAAAAGCTGCGTTTCTCACATGAAACGGGTCTGACCCGATCCTAGCACAGGCACCGGCAGAAGCGGATCAGGAGATTGAAGGCGCAGATGCCCGCCACCAGCCGTCCGATGCCGGAGAGGGCGGGGGCGCGGCTGACGCTGCGGTAGCGCTGGTCCGCCCACTGGAGACGATTCAGGAACTGCTGATACTCGGCGTTGTACGGGTCCATCTGCACCGCCGTACGGGCATAGCGCAGGGCGGTGACCTGGTTGTTCAGGCCGTAGTGGGCCACGGCCGCCAGATAAAACCACTCCGCTCCCCGGATGGCGGGATCGATCTGCTCCAGCACCCGGATGGTCTCATGGAACTGACGGCTCTGGTTGAAAGCCCGGGCGGAGCGGATCCGGGGATCGGTCTCCACCCCGGGATCGGTCCTCCGGCTCCCGTAGGTATAGGTATTGTAGCTCCAGCCGCTGAAGGGATCCCGATAGGCCTGCTGCTGCGTCTGACTTGCCGTTCCGGCGGCGCTCTGCCAGGCATCGGGATTCTTGATCTGGTCGTAGGCCGCGTTGATCTCCTTCATCTTCTGGGCCGCGGCGGCATCTCCGGGGTGCAGATCCGGATGGTACTGCTGCGCCAGCTTCCGGTAGGCCGCCTTGATCTCCTCATCGCTGGCCGACCGGGATACGCCCAGCACCTGATAGGGGTCGTTCATCGTTGGGGATTCCTTTCCGTCTTCTTTGCTTTATCAGGTCTTGCGGGTAAACCGCTCGCCGCACTGACGGCAGGTGATCTGCAGGCGGCCCTTATCCCGGGGTACCCGAAGCCAGGTGCCGCAGGAGGGGCAGCGGTAGAAACGGTATTCCTTCCGCTGACGGAAACGGCTCATGGCGCCGCCGAAGCGGTCGCGCGCCTTTCCGGTAAGCCGAAGATAGGCCTCGTTCTCCGCCCGCCGCCGGGTCAGGTTCCGGGAAAAGCTGCGGAAAACGCCCCAGAAGAAGCAGAGAAGCCCCAGGACCCAGAACAGGCTGCTCAGACCCGTGCCCCGAATAAGGAGGGAAAGCAGCAAAAAAACGATGGTGGCGACGGACAGGAACCGGCACAGCTGGTCCGTACCGTTTCTCCCTGCCATCACTTTGATCAGCCATTCGCGAAACTTCATGTGGATCGTCCTTTCGCGCGGTTTGCCGCGTCCTTCCGGATGCGGCGATTTTCACTCCGGACATTATATCGGCAGAATATGAATAGTTCATGAATTTCCCGCAATTTTCATGGAAAATAGCGCCGCTGCGGGCCATTTTCTGAAATCAGCGTTTAACTATGTTACTATATCAAAGGCGGGAACCGATGTCCAGCCCTTCCCCGCCGGGAAAAATCCCATCTGTTCACACGGAGTTCATAAGCCTGTGGGAAAATAATATGATTTTGGGAAAGGATCGTGCCGTCATGCTGGTTTTACAGGAGATCACCAAGGACTATACCATGGGCGATACCCGGGTCCATGCCCTCCGGGGGGTATCCCTGGCCTTCCGGGAACATGAATTCGTTGCCATACTGGGTCCCTCCGGCTGTGGGAAGACCACTCTGCTGAACCTCATCGGCGGCCTGGACCGGTACACCGGGGGCGATCTGCAGATCGGCGGCCGGAGCACCGCCGGGTTCCGGGACCGGGACTGGGACAATTACCGGAACCATTCCGTGGGTTTCGTATTTCAGAACTACAACCTCATCCCCCACCAGAGCGTACTGGGGAACGTGGAGCTGGCCCTCACCCTCACCGGGGTGAGCAAGGGGGAGCGGCAGCGCCGGGCAAAGGAGGCCCTGGAAAAGGTGGGACTGGGAGATCAGCTCACCAAGCGGCCCAACCAGATGTCCGGCGGACAGATGCAGCGGGCGGCCATTGCCCGGGCTCTGGTGAACGATCCCAGCATCCTTCTGGCGGATGAACCCACCGGCGCCCTGGATACGGAAAACAGTCTCCAGGTGATGGAGCTGCTGAAGGAGGTCAGCCGGACCCGGCTGGTGATCATGGTCACCCACAATCCGGAGCTGGCGGAGAAATACGCCACCCGCATCGTCCGCCTGCTGGACGGAAAGGTGACGGCCGACTCCGACCCTCTTTCTCCGGAGGAGGAGGAACGGGAGCGCCGGGAGAAGGAGACGGGCAAACGTCCCGGCATGAGCTTCTTCACCGCCCTTTCCCTCTCCCGGAACAATCTGCTCACCAAGAAGGCCCGGACCATCCTCACCGCCTTCGCCGGGAGCATCGGCATCATCGGCATCGCCCTGATCCTCTCCCTGTCCAACGGGATCCAGCGATATATCGACCGGGTGCAGGAGGATACCCTCAGCACCTATCCCCTGACCATCACCTCCGAGACCCTGGATATGAGCAGCATGATCACCGCCCTGGGAGAGAAACGCAGCGAAAACGCGAACCATGACCTGGACCGGGTCTATACCAATACCGTTTTCTCCGACCTGGCGGACAACATGATGAACATGTCCTTCCGGCGCAACGACCTGGCCGCCTTTCTGGAAGACCTGCAGGCGGACGCCGGAGTGATGGAGCATGTGAGCAGCCTGCGGGTGGGCTACGGCGTCACCCTGCCGGTGTACGCCATGATGGAAGGGGAGGCGCGGCAGCTGAACCCCAGCCCCGTGATGGACATCATCATGGGCACCTTTTACAATACCGGCACTTTATCCAGCATGAGCGCGTTCTCCTCCATGTCCTCCCAGAACAGCATGGATGTGTGGCAGGAGCTGCTGGACAATCCGGAGCTGCTTCGCACCCAGTACGACGTGCTGGCCGGGCGCTGGCCGGAGTCTATGGACGAAGTGGTGCTCATCGTGGACAAGCGCAACGAGCTGAACGAGGTCTACCTCTATTCCCTGGGCATCCGGGACCCGGAGGAGGCCCGGGAACGGCTGCTGGCCTCCGTGGCCGGAGAGACCCTGGATACGGAGACGGAGTCCTGGAGCTATGAGGAGCTGCTGGATCTGCGCTACCGGCTGGTGATCCCCGGGAACCTGTACCGGGAAGACGGGGCAGGGGGATACGAGGATATCTCCGGGGATCCCGAAGCCCTGAGGGTCGCCGTGGAGGATTCCCTGGAACTGAAGGTGGTGGGCATCATCCGCCCCAGCGAGAACGCCTCCGCCGGCGCTCTGGGGGGAGCGGTGGGTTATCTGCCGGAGCTCTCGGAATACTTCCTGGAAAAGACGGAGACGAACGGGATCGTTCAGCGGCAGCTGGCGGAACCGGAAAAGGACGTATTCACCGGTCTCCCCTTCCCGGTCCCCGGGCAGGAGGTGCAGGAGGATATCCCGGCCTTGTTCCGGGAATGGCTGTCCTCCGCCTCATCGGAGGATAAGGCGGCGGTATATGCCGCCGTGGCGGAGATCCCCTCGGACGAAGAACTGGCCGCCATGGCCCGGGCTTCCGCCGCCGCCCTCAGCCGGGAGGATATGATCGCACAAATGGCCAAAGCAGCCAAGGGAACGATGGGCATGAGCGAAGCCGCCCTCCGGGCCTACCTGGAAAAACTGGAGGACGAGGAGCTGCAGAATTATCTGATCACCGCCCTGACCCAGCAGATGAAGGAGGCCTATACCGCCGCCGCCCAGGGCAGCGCGGGCGCCCTGCCCGAGGAGGAGCTGGACCGGCTGCTAGCCGCCCGGCTTGCGGAACTGTCGCCGGAAGAGCTGACGGACCTGGGAGAAAAGTTCCTGCCGCCCCGGTATTCGGAAAGCACCCTGGCGGACAATCTGACTCTGCTGGGCTACAACGACCGGTCCCAGCCCGGGAGTCTGAGTCTCTATGCCGCCAGCTTTGAGGACAAGGACGCCATCGTCGACTTTATCAAGGCCTACAACCGGCGCATGGAGGACGAAGGACAGGAGGATAGGGTCATCCGGTATACGGACTACGTAGGCCTGCTCATGAGCAGCATCACTACCATCCTCCACGCCATTTCCTATGTGCTGGTGGCCTTCGTCTCCATCTCCCTGGTGGTGTCCAGCATCATGATCGGCATCATCACCTATATCTCGGTTCTGGAGCGTACCCGGGAGATCGGCGTGCTCCGGTCCATCGGCGCCTCCAAACGGGATATCTCCCGGGTCTTCAACGCGGAGACCCTGATCGTGGGCTTCTGCGCCGGGGTGCTGGGCATCGTCATCACCATGCTGCTGAATCTGCCCATCTCCGCCATCGTGCAGCACCTGACGGGGATCCCCTATCTCCGGTCCTCCCTGCCCCCGGCGGCCGGGGTGATCCTGGTGATCATCAGCATGATCCTCACCCTCATCGCGGGTCTCATCCCCGCCCGCATCGCCGCGAAGAAGGATCCGGTGGAGGCCCTGCGGAGCGAATAAAACAAGACTGTACAAAACGCCCGCCTGCGGCCGCAGGCGGGCGCTGTTCCCGCATAGTATTTAAAATTATTTTGAAATTCTTATTGACAAAGCCGCGGCAGAAAGAGTATACTGCGTGCAGGTAATTAAAAATAATTTGAAATAGCCAGGAAGAAGGAGGGATGGCCATGGGGGAGACGAACGTCTTCAAGGTGCTCTCGGACAGGCAGCGGCGGGAGATCCTGGTCCTGCTGAAAAACGGGCGGCTGAACGCCGGTGAGCTGGCGGAAAAGCTCGGCATATCCCCGGCGGCCCTGTCCTATCATCTGAAGCTCCTGAAGGAGGCCGGTCTGATCCTGGAATACCGGCAGAAAAACTATATCTACTATGAGGTCAACACATCCGTATTTGAGGAACTGATCCTCTGGGTCAGGCAGTTTGGAGGTGACAGAGAATGAAAAAAGCCATTTGGATCATCGCCGTGCTTGGGCTGGTGCTCACAGCTGCCGTGCTTGCGTTCCTGCCGGAGACCGTGCCGGTGCACTTTGACGCAGCCTGGAACCCGGATCGCTGGGGCTCCAGATGGGAGCTTCTGCTTCTGCTCGCGGTCCTGCTCCTCCTGGCCAGTATCTTTACCCTTGTGATGAATGTTTGGGAAAAGAAGGTCGAGGGCGCGGAGAACGACAAGGTCAGAGCCGAAGCCCTGACCAATCGGAAGGCCACCGGCATCGCGGGGATCTCCACCGTTTCCATGCTCGTGTTGATCTTTGCCTGGCTGCTGCTGCGCATATCCCGGGCGGCTGCAGACGGAGGCGCGGCTGCCGGCAGCGCGCTGGACCGGCTGCCCTTCATCCTGATGGGCCTCATCTTCATCGTGCTGGGAAACATCATGCCCAAGACCCGGCGCAACGGCTTCATCGGCTTCCGTATCTCCTGGAGCATGTATAACGACGAGACCTGGAGAAGGACCCACCGCTTCAGCGGATATGTCATGGTAGCGGCGGGCGTCCTCATGGTCCTCGCCGCCGCCCTGATCTCCCCTCCCCTGGCGGTGACGGCCGTACTTCTGGCGCTGGCGGCTGCGGCGCTCCTGGTCACACTGGTCTATGCTCACAAGGTATATCTGGAGGAAAAGGAGAGGAGCGCAAGCCATGAAGAGTGAAAAGATCGTCGTCGGCCAGGGGACGGAATATCCCCTGAACGGCCTGCTGACCCTGCCGGATGACCTGACGGAGAAGGTCCCCGCCGCGGTCTTCGTCCACGGCTCCGGCGCCAGCAATATGGATGAGAAGATCTTCCGTCTGACCCCCTTCAGGGATCTGGCGGAAGGGCTGGCGGAACGGGGCGTCGCCTCGATCCGGTATGACAAACGGACCTTCGTCTATGGCTGGAAAATGCGGAAACAGGTCGTCACGGTGAAGGAGGAGACCATCGAAGATGCGATCCTGGCTGCGGACCTGCTGCGGAAGGATCCCCGCATCGATCCCCACCGGGTATTCATCGTCGGCCACAGCATGGGCGCCATGCTGGCCCCCCGTATCGACGCGGAGGGAGGCAATTTCCGGGGCCTGATCCTCATGGCGGGGACCCCTCTGCGGATGGAGGAAGTCATGGTGCGGCAGCTGAAGCAGGCCGGGCAGAAGGGCGGGCTGCTGGGTCTGGTGGTCCGGCTGGAGGAGAAAGTCTACATGAAGAAGCTGGACGGGCTCTATGAGCTGCCGGAGGAGGAAGTCCGGAAAAAGAAGTTCGCCGGGAGCACCACCCTCTGGTACTTCAGGGAGATGGGCCAAAAAACGGCGGCGGATTACCTGCTGGAGACGGAGAAGCCCGTGCTCATCCTGCAGGGAGGCAAGGATTTTCAGGTACTGCCGGAGGAGGACTTTGCGGGCTTCCAAAGGCTGCTGGCGGACAGGCCCAATACGGAATACCGCCTGTATGAGGACCTGAACCACCTGTTCGTGAAGGGGATCTTCAGCGATATTCTGAAAGCGAGCAAGGAGTACCGGACAGAACGGCACATCGGCCCGGAGGTCCTGGACGAT
>CAMZJG010000060.1 GCA_947307505.1 uncultured Clostridia bacterium
TCCGGGTGGGAAACCGGGAAGCCCGGCGGCTCTATGAACGGGCGGGCTTCCGGGAGGTCGGCCTGCGTCCCGGGTACTACGAGAAGCCCCGGGAGGACGCCCTGCTCATGACCTATGACTATCCGGAAGGAGACAAAGCGGTATGATCATCCTCTCCATTGAATCCTCCTGTGATGAGACCGCCGCCGCCCTGACGCAGGACGGGCGGCGGGTGCTTTCCAGCGTGATCCATTCCCAGGTGGATATCCATACCCTTTACGGCGGCGTGGTGCCGGAGCTGGCCTCCCGAAGCCATATCCAGGCGGTATCCCGGCTCGCGGCGCTGGCTATGCAGGAGGCGGGTCTCTCCCGGAGGGAGATCGACGCCGTGGCCGTCACCTATGCCCCGGGCCTCATCGGCGCGGTGCTGGTGGGGGTCGGCTTCGCCAAAGGCGCTGCCCTGTCCCTGGGCGTCCCTTTGATCCCGGTGCACCATATCCGCGGCCATATCGCCGCCAACTATATCGCCCACCCGGACCTGGAGCCTCCCTTCGTGTGCCTGGTGGCCTCCGGAGGCACCAGCATGATCGTGGACGTGCAGGACTATACCCGCATGACCGTCCTGGGAACCACCCGGGACGACGCCGCCGGGGAGTGCTTCGATAAAGCCGCCCGGGTCCTGGGCATCGGCTACCCCGGCGGGGCCCAGATCGACAGTCTCAGCCGCAGCGGCGACCCGGAAAAGTACAGGCTCCCCCAGTCCCATGTGACCGGCAATCCCTATGATATGTCCTTCTCCGGTCTCAAGACCGCTGTGGTGAATCTGGCCCACACTGCGAAGCAGCGGGGGGAGGAACTGGACCTTCCCAGCCTGGCGGCGGCCATCTGCCGGGCGGTAAGCGATACCCTCCTTTCCCGGGCTCTTCTGGCTGCTGAGGAAAGGGGCTACGGGAAGCTGGCCATCGCCGGGGGCGTTTCCGCCAATACCCTCCTGCGGGCCGACCTGGAGGCCGCCTGCGCTCGGTCCGGACTCAAAGCTTACTGCGCTCCCCTCTCCCTCTGCGGAGACAACGCCGCCATGATCGGCTGCCAGGGCTACTATGAATTCCTGGCCGGAGTCCGGGGGAACAGCAGCCTCAACGCCTACGCCACTATGTCTCCGGACTCTTCCCTCATCCGCTGGTGAAGCTTCCCTGTTTTGAATTATGTTAATTACCGTTTCTGCAGGATCCGGGGTTTTCCCCGGATTTTTCCTTGTTTTTTCCCCGGGTTTCCCGGGTCATTCCGGTTTTATAGGGCTTTCCGAATGTGGACAACTATGTGGACAATGTGGATAACTTGCTGTAATGCCTCTTCCGTCACCTTATTACGTAAACCGGTTTTTTCCCGGAAACCCCGACCAGATCCCCGATGATTTTTCAGAATATCCAGGAGATTTAACAAAAAAACAGTCATATCACCCATGATCCACGCCGCTCCATTTCGGTTCCTCCAGCCCGGATCACGGGGATCCTCCGTTTTCCCAAAAGCACTGCGGAAATGATTACAAATTGTAATTTTTCTGCCGGTCAGAAAACCGGATCTCCGGCATTGACAAACGGAAATGGCGTGGTATAATGCATAAGCTGATATTATCCCCGCTGGATTAGCTCAGTCGGTAGAGCACCTGATTCGTAATCATGAGGTCGTCGGTTCAAGTCCGACATCCAGCTCCAGGCAAAAAGCACGCAGCCACATCGGGTTGCGTGCTTTCTCTGTTTGATTCGATTCCGGGCATCTTGGAAAAGGCAAAGGATCTGCCAACGACAGGCAGTCTTACTGGTAAGTCCGTATGACGTTTTCAGCGATCTCTTTTTTGCTGGTGCGCTGCTCCATGGCCTGCCGGGTGATATAGCGGTGGGCTTCCGGCTCTGTCATGTGCAGACATTCGATCAGGAGCCATTTCGCCCGGTTGACGAGCCGGATCTCCTCGATCTTCTCCTCCACGGTACCCTGGCGCTCGCGCACGACCTTCATGCGCTCCCGCATGGCGCAGAGCAGGCGCAGGCTTTGACCCAGGGACTGCCCGCTCACGGGCTTGGCCAGGGTAGCCGCCCCGGAAGGCAGAAGGTGATAATAGGTCTCGTCGTACAGTTCCCCCCGGATAAGCAGCAGCACGGCCGCATCGCTTTCCCGGCAAGCCTGGGCAGCAAAGTCGATGCCCATGTCGTCCGGCAGAGGGGCGTTCACCAGAATGAGATCAAAACTTGCGTTCACCAGCCTCCGTTGGGCCTCGCCCACGCTGGAGGCAAAGGTGACAGGCCAAAAGTCCGTGACCGGGAGCAGGGAGCGGGCGGCGGTATTGAATTTTTCCGAAGCGGAGACCAGCAATACGCTGTATGTATCGCTCTGAAATACCGTGACCCTTCACTCCTTTCCCACGCAAATGGAACCCGCCGGGTTTTCTTTTAATACCTCTCCGGGACGTAAGCTTTCAGCACCTGCTCGGGGACGTGTTCCCGGATGAAGGCGCTGACCGCGGCGATGCCGGCCGCCTCCTGCAGGCTCTGGGGCAGACGCTCGAAACCCTTCAGGATCTCGGGCTCGGCATTCAGCAGGTCCAGCTCTGCGGGTTCCGGGAGGGGCAGGCCCCGCTCCATGCCCTCCAGAACGGCGTGGATCAGCAGGGTGAAGACCAGATAGGGGTTGGCGGTGGAATCCGGACTCCGGAGCTCCAGGCGGCGGAAGCGCCCGGAAGCTGCGGGAACGCGCAGCAGCTGACTGCGGTTTTCCTCCGACCAGGAGATATACAGAGGGGCCTTGTTCTGCCCCAGGCGGGTATAGGAAGATGCCGATGGATCCAGGAACAGGGTCATGTCCCGGATCTTATCCATCAGACCGGGGATCAGCTCCTGCGGGGAGAGATCCGCCCCGTTCCTGGAGGCGGAGATGTTCACATGCATGCCGCTGCCGTCCCAGTCCGGCAGGGGCCGGGGATCGAAGTCTGCCCAGAGCCCATTCTGTGCGGCGATGGCCTTCACCACGCTGCGGAAGAGGATGGCATTGTCCGCGGCGGAGACAGGGTCCGCATAGCGGAAATCGATCTCGTTCTGCCCCGGGCCGCTCTCATGGTGGGAGCTCTCCGGCAGGATGCCCATGCGTTCCAGGGTAAGGCAGATGTCCCGGCGCACATTCTCCCCCCGGTCGTCCGGGGCCACCTCCATGTAGCCCGCATGGTCGAAGGGTTCCTTGGTTGGCTCCCCATCCTGATCCAGCTTGAAGAGGTAGAACTCCATCTCCGTACCGAAGCGGAAGGCACAGCCCTGCTGCCCGGCCAGGTCCACCGCCCGGCGCAGAAGAGCGCGGGTATCCCCGGCGAAGGGACTTCCGTCGGGGTGAAGGATATCGCAGAACATGTGAGCCACCCGACCATGCTGAGGCCGCCAGGGCAGCTCCTTGAGGGTCTCCGCGTTGGGCCGCAGAAAGAGATCGGAGCGGAGCCCCATGTGAAAGCCGGGAATGGCGGAAGCGTCAACGGCAATGCCGTATTCAAAGGCCCGGGGCAGCTCCGTGGGCATGATGGCCACGTTCCGCTGCTTGCCGTAGACATCGCAGAAGGCCATGCGGATGAATTTCACATCCTCCTCCTGCACGTACTGGATGACCTCGTCCGGTGTGTACTTCATGCTGCTTCGCTCCTTTTTTGATCCTATTCAGCATTTTAGCGTGATGGTGTATGGACTGCAAGGTTTTTCTGCATTTCCCATTGACTTTTTTTCCGCGGAAGGATACAATACCGCCGTTGAGAGACAAGGGCGTCTCCCTTTGGGGAGATGCCCTCTTTTTGTTGCTAAGGAGGACAGGGAGATGAGCAAATACATCTTTGTCACAGGAGGCGTGGTCTCCGGGCTGGGAAAGGGCATCACCGCCGCTTCCCTTGGACGGCTGCTGAAGGCCAGGGGGCTGAAGGTGGCGGCCCAGAAGCTGGATCCCTATATCAACGTGGATCCTGGCACCATGAGTCCCTATCAGCACGGGGAGGTCTACGTCACGGAGGACGGGGCGGAGACGGACCTGGACCTGGGACACTATGAGCGGTTCATCGACGAAGATCTGAACAAATTCTCCAATCTCACCACCGGCAAGGTATACTGGAACGTGCTGAACAAAGAGCGCCGGGGGGAATACCTGGGAGAAACGGTGCAGGTCATCCCCCACATCACCAATGAGATCAAAGAATTCATCTACAATCTGGAAAAGAAGACCGGGGCGGACGTCATTATCACGGAAGTCGGCGGCACCACCGGCGATATCGAGAGCCAGCCCTTCCTGGAGGCCATCCGTCAGGTGGGCCAGGAGCAGGGGCGGGGCAACAGCCTGTACATCCATGTGACCCTGGTGCCCTATCTCCACGGCAGCGGGGAGCACAAATCCAAGCCCACCCAGCACAGCGTGAAGGAGCTCCAGGGCATGGGCATCCACCCGGATATCATCGTCCTCCGCTGCAACGAGCCTCTGGAAGAGAACCTCATCCAGAAGATCGCCATGTTCTGCAACGTGGCTCCGGACTGTGTCATTGAAAACCGAACCCTGCCCATTCTCTACGCGGCGCCTCTGATGCTGGAGGAGCAGGGCCTCAGCGGCATCGTCTGCCGGGAACTGGGGATCACCGCTCCGGAGCCGGATCTGCGGGACTGGGCAGCCATGGTGCAGCGGGTGCTCACCGCAAGCCGCAAGGTCACCGTGGGCCTGGTGGGAAAATACGTCCAGCTCCACGATGCCTACCTCTCCGTGGCGGAGGCTCTCCGTCACGCAGGCTGGGCCGCCGGGGCGGAGATCGAGATAAAATGGATCGACAGCGAGACCGTCACGCCGGAGAACGCAGCCGCTGTCCTGGGGAACTGCGACGGCATCCTGGTTCCCGGAGGCTTCGGGGATCGGGGCATCGAGGGGATGATCCAGGCGGCACGGTACGCCCGGGAGACGAAAAAGCCCTACCTGGGCCTCTGCCTGGGAATGCAGATCGCGGTGATCGAATTCGCCCGGCACGTCTGCGGTCTCGCGCAGGCCACCAGCCGGGAGTTCGACCCGACCTCCCCTGCCAAGGTCATCGACTACCTGCCGGATCAGAACAGCGATGTGGACATGGGCGGCACCCTGCGACTGGGGGCCTGGCCCTGCCGCATTGCTCCGGGGACTCTCATGGAGCGCTGCTACGGGCAGGCACAGATCCAGGAGCGGCACCGCCACCGCTATGAGTTCAACAATGATTTCCGAGATATCCTGGAACAGGCAGGCCTGGTCCTCAGCGGCACCAGCCCGGACGGAAACATTGTGGAAACGGTAGAACTCCGGGACCACCCCTTCTATCTGGGGGTACAGTTCCATCCGGAGTTCAAGAGCCGCCCCAACAAGCCCCATCCCCTGTTTCTGGGGTTCATCCAGGCGGCGCTTCACGCCATGAATTGATCTTCGGTCATGAATTGCGCCTGTTTGGCGCATGAATTGTGCTTCGCACGTGAATTGCGCAGCGGCGCATGAGGATTCCCCAATACATAGGAAAAAGGGGCTGTTGCAAAACAGCCCCTTCATTTATTCACGCCCGGAGGGCGATATTTCACGCGGCGTCAGCCGCACTTCTTTCCGCGCAGCGGAATTTCACACCCGCCCAGCGGGTCTTTCATCCCAACAGCGCTTCCAGCCTTCCGCAGGCCTCCCGGGTGTCCGCCGGGTCGCCGAAGGCGGAGAAGCGGAAATACCCCTCTCCGCAGGCCCCGAAGCCCTCACCCGGAGTGCCCACCACCTGGATCTCCGTGAGAAGCTTGTCAAAAAAAGCCCAACTGCCCATATGTCCGGGACAGGCAAGCCAGATATAAGGGGCGTTTTTCCCTCCGGTGTACCAGATGCCCAGCCGATCCAGGGTCTCCCCCAGGGTTCGGGCGTTACGCTTGTAGATATCCAGGGTCTCGTGGATCTGCTTCTGGCCCTCCGGGGTGAATACCGCTGCCGCGCCGCGCTGGAGGATGTAGGAGACGCCGTTGCTTTTGGTGGTGCGGTTGCGCACCCACATCTGCCGCAGATTCATTCCTCCCCGCTCCAGTTCCTTCGGAATGATCGTATACCCCACACGGGTACCGGTGAACCCCGCAGTCTTGGACAGGGAGCAGATCTCAATGGCACAGGTCCTGGCTCCCTCGATCTCAAAGATACTGTGCGGGAGCGCGGGGTCTGAGATAAACGCCTCATAGGCAGCGTCAAAAAGGATCACCGCCCCGGTACGGTTGGCATGGTCCACCCAGGCCTGAAGCCGCTCCCGGTCCAGCACGGAGCCCGTGGGGTTGTTGGGAGAACAGAGATAGATCAGGTCCCCCTCCTTCGCCCCGGAGGGGTCCGGCAGGAAGCCCCCATCCCGCCCCGTGGGCAGGTGGATGATCCTCCGCCCGGCCAGGATGCTGGCATCCACGTAGGCGGGATAGGCAGGTTCGGGGATCAGGGCGGGACAGGCGGGATCGAAGAGGTCCAGGATGTGGCCCA
>CAMZJG010000061.1 GCA_947307505.1 uncultured Clostridia bacterium
TCCCAGCTGTACGCCATGGTGGACGGGTACCGGGTGGAGGTGGAATACGTGCCTCTGGACCGGAAGGAATACCTGGCCATGAAGGCCTCCGGCGATACGATGCAGAGCACTTTCCTGGTAAAGGACGCCAACGGCCACCCGGTGGATGCGGGAATGGACGTGGTCCTCTTCCTGATCACGGATCATGCCGAGGATGCGCTGATCCTTCCGGCCAATGCCGTGCACCGGGATACCGGCGGATTCTACGTTTACCGCGTGACTCCGGAAGGCCGTGAGCGGCTGACCGTTGCCCGGGGGATCTTCACCGACGCCCTGGTCCAGATCACCCAGGGACTGGAGGAAGGAGAGCAGGTCTATGTTGGGAACTAAAGGAAAGGCTTTGCTCCTGTCTCTTGCCCTGCTGCTTGCGGCGGGCTGCGCCGCCAAGCCGACGGAAACGGTGGATATGTCCACCCGCCTGGCGGACAGCGGGATCGCGGAGAAAAAGACGACCTATCAGACCGTTACGGTGGAGAAGCAGGACATGCTCCGTACCCTGAGCATGACCGGCGACGTGACATATCGCCTGGTGCGCCCGGTGCGCACCGGAAACAGCCAGCTGATCCTGAAGGAGATCCTGGTGGAGCGAAACCAGAAGGTGAAGACCGGGGATCCGGTGGTCATCCTCCAGGGCATCGGCTCCGCTTCGGATATCCGCCAGAGGGAACTGGAGATACAGGCGCAGCGGGCCAATCTGGAGGAACGCCTGGCCTGGTATGAGGAACAGATCGAAAATATCCGGGATCAGAGCGCTTATACCAGGGTCCGGCGGGAGATCCGGGACAAGCAGGCGGAGAGCATGGAGATCGACCGGGACCTGTACGTTCTCCAGACCGAGGCCCGGCTGAAGACCCTGGAGACGACCCTGGAAGAGATGAAAGCGGCGGCGGGGGAGATCGTTCTCACCGCACCGGTGGACGGCTTCGTCCGCTCCGTGAACAGCCGGTATAAAGCCGGGGAAGTCATTCCCGCGGGCACGGAGCTCTGCTCCATCAACGGAGCGGATTCCATCCTGCTCATGGGCACCAGCGCCAGCGGCTGCTATGTGTTCGGCCGGGAGCTCAGCGTGACCGTGGGCCGGGGGGACAAGGCGAAGCATGTCACCGGAACGATCGTCTCCTCTCCCGAGGTGGTGCCCTACCGGTACCGGGGAAGCAACATCTTCGTCCGGGTGGATCCCAGCGCGCTGACGGGGAAGAACACGCAGTCCGCCATGGAGGTCAGCTGCCTCATGCTGCGGGACGCCCTGGTGATCCCCAAAACTGCCATCTCCAGCGAGGAAGGGGTCTACTACGTTACCATCCTGGAAGGGGATACCCCAAAGAAACGACCGGTCCTCCGCGGTCCTGCCACCGGGACCATGGTCGTGATCCTCCAGGGTCTCAAAGAGGGCGACCAGGTCGTGGTCAGCTCTTACAACACCTGAGGGGAGGCGGAAGAGCATGCTTCAATTCGTCTTACGGAAAATGCTGAATAAAAAGTGGCTCATGGCCGCCCTGCTGGTAGGAAACATCCTGCTGGTGGCCATCGCCGCCGGAAACCCCATGTATACCGAGGCTGCGCTCCAGCGTATGCTCACCGGCACCCTGTCCAGCTACGTCACTCAGAACGGGCGGTACGCCACCACGGCATACCTGCTCAGCAGCGTTCCCGCCAACTCCCGGGAGGGGAGCAGCGCCATCGAGTATTATCAGCAGGAGCGGGACATGGTCTATGCCATGCCGGAGCGCCTGGGCCTTCGTCAGGAATGGATCGTGGAGAACACCTTCATGGAGGCGGTGGAGATCAAGCCCACCCTTCCCCGATCCAACTTCTCCAGCAAGGAAGTCCGTCTGGGCTGCCTCACCGGGCTGCAGGAGCACGCGAAGATCGTTTCCGGCCGCATGTATTCGGATGTGGTAGAGGACGGGATCATCGAAGTCGTGGTGAGCCAGAAGGCTCTCATCAAGCTGAACCTTCTGCTGAACGAGGTGCTGGAGCTTCCGAAGGTGACCGATGAGAACGGCGTGCCCTGGAAGATCCGGGTGGTGGGCATCTATGACGCCGCCGACGCGGAGGATCACTACTGGTACAAGAGCCCTTCCACCTATGAGAGCCAGCTTATGATGTCTGAGCAGATCTATCGGGATCTGTTCGGCAGTATGGTCCGCCTGCCCTGCAAGTCCATGGGCCTGTGGTTCGTGGTGATGGATTACCACGACGTCACGGTGGATAACGCGGAGTTCCTGTATCAGGAGGCCCAGAAGGACGCCGCCCTCCACAAGGAACGGAACAACGTCAGCTACAACGAGTATTACAGCGGCATCCTTGAGCAGTATCTGGTGGACGCTGCCCGGGTCCGGGTCACCCTGCGAATCCTGCAGATCCCCATCTACGCCCTTCTCGCCGCCTTTATCTTCATGGTCTCCGGGCAGATCCTGAGCATGGAGCAGAGCGAGATCAGCGTCATCAAAAGCCGCGGCGCCGGCAGACGTCAGATCCTGGGCATCTACCTGCTGCAGAGCGTTCTTGTGGCCGGCGTCAGCCTGGCGGTAGGCCTGCCCCTGAGCGCGGTCATCTGTCAGGTCCTGGGTTCGGCCAACGCCTTCCTCGAATTCGTGTCCCGAAAGGCGCTGCAGGTGCGGTATACCCGGGATGTATGGATCTATGGCTGCGGCGCTGCGCTGCTGAGCATGCTGGCCATGGTGCTGCCCTCCATCCGCTACGCCCGGCTGAGCATCGTGGCCCAGAAGCAGAAGAAGCGGAAGTCGGACAAGCCCTGGTTCCAGCGCTTCTATCTGGATTTCCTGCTGCTGGGCGTTTCCCTGTACGGCCTGTACACCTTTAACGGGCAGAAGGCCGCCCTGGCCCAGAAGGTCCTGGAAGGGGAGGGGCTGGATCCTCTCCTGTACCTGTCCTCTTCTCTCTTCGTGATCGGCGCGGGCCTGGTAGCCCTGCGCATCGTCCCGCTGATCGCCTGGCTGGTGTACACCATCGGCAAAAAGCGCTGGTCCCCCGCCATGTATTCCTCCTTCCTCCAGGTCATGCGTACCCGGAGCAGCCAGGGGTATATCATCGCCTTCCTGGTGATCACCCTGGCCATCGGCATCTTCAATGCCCAGACCGCCCGGACCATCAATGCCAACGAGGAGAACCGCATCGCCTATATGAACGGGGCGGATATTGTCCTGCAGGAGGCCTGGGAGGACAACCGGGATGAGGCGCAGAGTCCGGATGATCTCATCGGCTTCCAGCTCCGGTATACGGAGCCGGACTTCGGCAAATACAACGCCCTGGACGGGGCGGAGGTCATCACCAAGGTGATGTACGACGAGGGGGCGTACTGCAGCCTGAAGGAGGGGGCCCGCAGCGTGCCCTGCCTCCTCATGGGCATCAACGT
The DNA here is from genome assembly GCA_947307505.1 of uncultured Clostridia bacterium. The sequence goes on from CAMZJG010000061.1 coordinate 3,419, forward strand.
AAAGGAATTCGGCGAATGTGTGGACTTCCAGACGGATCTGCTGCCGGTGCACTGGTATGAGTATCTGAACGCCATGGCGGTCAGCCCCCGGGCGGTGCTGGTCTCCACGAACCTCCAGGATTTCGGCTATGAGCTGGGGGACAGCATCTATTACCGCAGCGCGGAGGGGAACCGGTGCCACGGTATCATCTACGGCTTTGTGGATTACTGGCCGGGATACAATCCCAAGACAACCATCACCACCAGCGACGGCTCAACAGCGGAGATCAGCCATTTCCTGGTGGTGGCCCACCTGCGTTACATCCAGAACAACTGGGGGATCACCCCGTACCAGATCTGGATGAAGGCCAAGGACTCCACGGACTTCATCTATGACTTCGCGGCGGAGAGCGGCGTGAAGTTCACCACCTTCCGGGATTCCCGGGCTCAGCTCATCGAACTGAAGAACGACCCCATTTTCCAGGGGACCAACGGCATCCTCACCCTGTGCTTCGTGGTGGTGCTGCTCCTGTGCGCGGTGGGCTTCCTGATCTACTGGATCCTGTCCATCCGGAGCCGGACCCTGCTCATGGGCATCTTCCGGGCCATGGGCATGACCCTGGGGGAGATCGTGGGCATGCTGGCGAACGAACAGGTTTTCATCTCCGGTGTCTCCATCGCCCTGGGCGTGGCTGTGGGCCTGATCGCCTCCAAGCTCTATGTGCCCCTGGTGCAGCTGGCCTACGCCTCTACGGATACGGTCCTGCCCCTGCAGATCATTTCCGATAGCGGAGATATGGCCCGCCTGCTCTGCCTGGTAGCCGCCATGGTGATCCTGTGTATGGTGATCCTGGGCGTGCTGGTGAAGAAGATCAAGATCTCCCAGGCGCTGAAGCTGGGCGAGGATTAAGGGAGGCGAGAACATGGATACGGAATTGATCCTCACCGGTACCGGAATCAAGAAAGGCTACCCCGTCCCCGGCGGCGACCTGTTCTGGGCGCTGAAGGGCGTGGATATCGAAGTGCCCCGCAGCAAACTGACCATCCTGAAGGGACGCTCCGGCAGCGGCAAAACCACCCTGATGAACATCCTCAGCGGGCTGGACCAGGCCACCGAGGGAACGGTGGTGTTCGACGGCAAGACCATGGGTTCCCTGAGCGAAGCTGCCAGGACCAGCCTCAGACGGAAGGATATCGGCTTTGTGTTCCAGTCCGTCGCCCTGATCCCCATCATGACCGCGGCGGAAAACGTGGACTATGCCCTCCGTCTCGCGGGCTGGAAGGGAGACCGGAAGGAGCGGGTCCGGGAATGTCTGGAGCTGGTGGGCCTGGGGAAGCGTATGTCCCATTTGCCAAGCGAGATGTCCGGCGGCGAGCAGCAGCGCGTGGCCATCGCCCGGGCTATCGCCCATAAGCCCAAGCTGGTGTTTGCGGACGAGCCCACGGGCGAATTGGATACCAACACCGCGCTGCAGGTGGTGAAGATCTTCAAGGAGCTGAACCAGAGTCAGGGCGTCACCATCGTCATGACCACCCATGACCGGGGCTTTATGGAGATCGGAGACAGGGTCTATTCCCTGGAGAACGGAGAGATCGTGGATGGAAACTGAAAACGATGTGATCATCCGGTGTGACAACCTGGTAAAGATCTATAAGACCGATGAGACCGAGGTCATGGCCCTCCAGGGGCTGGACTGCGTGGTGCGCCGGGGAGAACTCATGGCCATCATCGGCAACAGCGGCAGCGGCAAGAGCACCTTCCTGAACATGCTGGGCGGCCTGGACCGCCCCACCGCCGGGCGGCTGTATGTGGACGGCCTGGACCTGTTCCGCCTCAGCGATACGGAGCTGGTGAAGTACAAACGGGACGTGGTGGGCTTCGTGTGGCAGAACAATGCCCGGAACCTGATCCCCTATCTTCCGGCCTGGCAGAATGTCCAGGTGCCCATGCTCTTTTCCAACAGCGAATCCGCCAAAAAACAGCGGGCCATGGAGCTGCTGGAACTGGTAGGGCTGAGCCATAAGCGATTCAGCCGGCTGGAGGAGATGTCCGGCGGCGAGCAGCAGCGCGTGGCCATCGCCATCGCCCTGGCCAACAACCCCAAGCTCCTCCTGGCGGACGAACCCACGGGCTCCGTGGACCCCCAGACCGCGGCGTACATCTTCGATACCTTCAAGCGGCTGAACGAAACCCTTGGCATCACCATCGTCATCGTCACCCATGACCTGAGCGTGGCGGAGAAGGTGAACCGGGTGGTCTCCATCCGGGACGGCAAGATCAGCTCCGAACGGGTGCTGAAAACGGACTATGCCGGGAAAATGGCGGATATCGTCACCCTGGATACCTCCGGCCAGGCGCATTTCACCCGGCATGAGGAATTCGCCATTCTGGACCGGAACGGCCGGGTGCAGATCCCACCGGAGTACCTCCAGGAGATGGGGGTGGAGGGCAACCGCGTCCGTCTCTCCATGCGGGAAGGGGAAGTGATCATCTCCCCGCCGGAGGAAAAGACGGAGGAGAAGCCGGAAGAATAACCAAAAAACAGAAAAGCGCTGCCTGTGTCGGACACAGGCAGCGCAGTTTTTTCAAGGGTTTTTATTTCTTGGATTCCCGGGTGAATTCACGCAGGGCGTCGATGGAGGCCTTGATCAGGTCGGCCAGCTCGGGATCGTTGCCGGGATTGCAGTGACGCAGAGCTTCCGTCTGGCTGTCGGGATCGTACCGCAGGGCGCCGAGGCCCTTGATGGCAGCGATCTTCGCCTCCCGCTCGGGACGGGCCAGAATGTCGATGAGGATGTTCCGGGCTTCTTCGCTGCGCCCGTAGCCGCAGGCTTCCGCCACGTCGATCACGTCCTGCAGATTCTTCTTGGTGCCGATCTTGGCGAGCTTCTTCCAGTTCTTTTCCTTTGCGAACTTGACGAATTTTTCGTTTGCCATGAACAGAGTCATCCTTTCTGAATATGTGTTCCGCATCCTTGCCCGCCGGAAAGGAGCCGCTCTGCATCCCGGAGGCGGGTCGATGGGAAGATGATACGAATAAATACTTTGTTAGTTTAACGGCAACGACGCTTTTTGTCAAGGCAAAGGA